>JACQUE010000205.1 GCA_016210425.1 Chloroflexota bacterium
GAATTACCTTTGGGTCGCAAAGATCATCATGGCTTCCGCTTTCGCCCCTTAAACTACATCCTCTCGATCTCTTGCAGCAGCGCCGGCAGCAGGTCCTTCTCATCGACCGTGCGAAAGACCTCGCCGTGCTTGTAGATGACGCCCCGGCCCTTGCCGCCGGCGATGCCGATGTCGGCGTCGCGGCTCTCGCCAGGACCGTTGACGACGCAGCCCATGACGGCCACCTTGAGTGGTTTATTAAGCTTGCGCAGGTGCTCGTTCACCTGATTGGCCAGACCGATGATGTCGATCTCGGCGCGGCCGCAGGAGGGGCAGGAGACCATCGTGACGCCCCGGTAGCGCAGGTTCAGCGCGCCCAGGATTTGGTAGCAGGCATCTATCTCCAAGCAGGGGTCGCCGGTTAAGGAGACCCGGATCGTGTCGCCGATGCCCTCGGCCAGGAGGATGCCCATCCCGACTGCGCTGCGGATGGAGCCGGGGCCGGGCAAGCCGGCCTCGGTGACGCCCAGGTGCAGCGGGTAGGGGATGAGCGGCGCGATCTTGCGGTAGGCCCCCACCATCGTCGGTACGTCGAAGGCCTTAAGGGATATCTTGATGAGGTCGAAGTCCATCTTCTCCAGCAGATCGATCTCCCAGAGAGCCGCATCCACCATGCGGTCGACGATAGTCGGCTCCGGCCCCAGGTCGCGGTAAGGCTTCTTGGGCAGGCTACCGAAGTTGACGCCGATGCGGATTGGCACCGACCGCTCCTTCGCCCTCGCCACCACGGTCTGCACCTTGCGCTCGTCGGTTATGTTGCCAGGGTTCAGGCGCAGGGCATGCACGCCGCCGTCGAGGGCGGCCAGGGCCAGCCGGTAGTCGAAGTGGATGTCGGCGACGATGGGCACCGGCGAGCGGTCGACGATCTCGGGGATGGCTTTGGCCGCGTCCATGTCCGGCACGGCCACGCGCACGATCTCGCAGCCGTTGACGGCGAGGTCATAAACCTGGCGCAGCGTGGCCTCAGCATCCCTGGTATCGGTGTTGGTCATCGACTGGACGACCACGGGCGCTCCGCCACCCACCTGCACGTCGCCGATCATCAGGGCCTTGGATGGTCGCCGGGGCGCTAGGGTCAGGGGCTGGGTGATGTGCGCTTCGGTCAATTCACAGCCCCGTGCCACGGATGATGCGGAGGATATCGAAGTAGCTGACAATGAAAACGAGCGTCAGCAGGACGACGAGGCCGATCAGGTGCACAAGCCCCTCGCGCTCCGGCGGAATGCGTTTCCCCCGCCGGGCGGCCTCGAGCACGACGAAGAAGACGCGCCCTCCATCCAGCATCGGGATGGGCAGTATGTTAATTATGGCCAGGTTAAGGCTAAGGAAGGCGGTCCAGTCGAGGAGATTGGCGACGCCGCTCCGGGCCACCTCACCGGTCATCTGGGCGATGCCGATGGGACCTGTAACTATTGCCCCTTGGGGCTTGTTCTTTTTGATGAGGATAGACTCCAGCGAGTTCTTCATCAGGACGAAGCTGTCGCCCGTCTTGCGCACCGCTTTCGGTATAGCGCGCCAAAAGGGGTCAGAAGCCGACTCCGTGCGCGGGTTGGCCAGGGCGATGCCAATGCCGATAGGCCCCTGCCCCTGCGGGGGAGCCCATCGCGGCACAAGATGCACCACCACCTGCTCCCAACGGCCCCGCTGTGCGACCACCTTGGTATCGGCGCCAAGATTGAGGTTCACGGCGACGAAGAGGTCGTCGAGGCCACGGATGCGGCGGCCGTCCACGCTGGTTATCACGTCGCTGGACTTCAGGCCGGCCTGCTCAGCCGGGGAGCCGGGGGCAACTTGCTGGACCATGACCTGCCCGCGCTGGACCTGCTGAGGGACCATGAAGGCGATGCTGAACAGCAGGATCGGCAGGAGAGCGTTCATGATGGAGCCGGCGCTGAGGACGAGCAGGCGCGTGGGAATGCTCTTGCCGGCGAGGCTCCCCTGCACACTCGGGTCCTCCTCACCGGCCATCTTCACGAAGCCGCCGAGGGGCACCAGGTTAACGGAGTAAACGGTCTCGCCCCGGCGGATGCCGAAGAGTCGCGGCGGATAGCCGACTCCGAACTCCAGGACCTTGACGCCGGCGCGCTTGGCGGTAACGAAGTGGCCCAACTCGTGGGCCAAGACCAGCACCACCAGGATCGCCAGGAAATAGCCTAGGGTGGCCAGAAACGAGGGACTCATCGGAATATCCTAGCCTTCCACCAACTCCCGGACTCGCTCGCGGGCCCAGGCATCCGCCGCCAGCACCTCATCCAGAGAAGGCTTCGCCGTCCCGACGTGGGCATCCAGGACACGGCGCACCAGCACCGCGATGTCGCCGAAACCGACGCGCCCCTGAAGAAAGAGGCCGACTGCCGCCTCATCGGCGCCGTTCAGGACTGCCGGATAAGTGCCGCCTGTCCGCCCCGCTTCAATAGCCAGCCCCAGACAGGGGTAGCGGCGCTCGTCAACCTGTTCAAAGGTCAGGTTGAGATGCCCCGACAGGTCAAGCTGCCCGAAGCTCCTATTGGGCCAGCGCAGCGGATAAGAGAGAGCGTACTGAATGGGCAGACGCATATCGGGAGGACCAAGCTGGGCCTTCAGCGAACCGTCAACGAACTCGACCATCGAGTGGATGATGCTCTGGCGGTGAATTAGGATGTCGATTTTGTCTAGTGGCAGCCCAAATAACCAGTGAGCCTCCAGAGTCTCCAGGCCTTTGTTCATCAGGGTCGCCGAATCGATGGTTATCTTTTCGCCCATGAGCCAGGTTGGGTGCTTTAGGGCATCGGCAGCCGTAGCCACCGCCAGCGTATCAAGAGGCCGGTCTCGGAATGCGCCGCCGGAGGCTGTCAGGATCAGGCGAGAGACGCCCTTGCAGCCATCACTCTCGGCGCCCTCGCCGCGCAGGCATTGCCAGATAGCGCTGTGCTCGCTATCAATTGGCAGGAGCGAGGCTCCCGTCCGGCGGGCGGCCTCTGTCACGAGGGCTCCCGCCATAACAAGGACCTCCTTGTTGGCCAGCGCCACGGGCTTACCCTGCTCCAAGGCTGCTAGCGCCGGTTTGAGCCCCGCCTTGCCGGACGTCGCCACAACCACCATATCCACATCCGCGGCAACGGCCATCTCCTCAAGAGACACCTCCTCACAGCCGGCAGCCCGGAAGGCATCCTGGCCATCCTTCACGTCGCTGCAGCAAAAAAGCCTTGGCTTGAATTCCCGGACCTGCTCCAGCAGGAGGTCTCGATTTCTTCCGGCCGCCAAGGCTGTCACTCGGAGGTGCTCAGGAAAAGCGCGAGCAACATCCAGGGTCTGCCTACCGATAGAGCCGGTTGAGCCGAGAACGGCCAACTTCTTCATAGAGCCGTTCCTGTCAATATATACATTGCATAATAGTATACCATAACGACCACAAGCAGTAGGCTGTCCATGCGGTCCAGGAAGCCACCATGGCCTGGAAGGAAGACCCCCGCCTCCTTGACCCCCGCCCCCCGCTTCAGCGCCGACTCCGCCAGGTCTCCCATCTCCGCAAATATGGGGATCAGCGCGCCTAGAAGGGCCGTGTGGGGCCAGGACAGCGGCAGGTCGAAGAGGGGACTCAGGACGAAGGTGGCTGCCAGGCCACCGGCGAAGCCTCCGATGGCCCCCTCCCACGTCTTCTGCGGACTGATCTGCGGCGCCATGCGATGCCTGCCCCACTTGGAGCCGACCATGTAGGCGGCGCTATCGGTGGCGAAGGTGGCAAGAAGGGCAAGGAAGACCCAGTAGCGGCCGTGGTCGAGGTCTCTGAGGAACAGCGGATAGCGTAGGAGCCAGCCCAGGTAGAGGAAGCCGGCGACGGTCCAGGCCCAGCCGGCGGCAGCATGCTCGATGCGCGAGAACATGATGGCGACCAGGAACGCGATGATAGCAGCCGCAACCAGCGACGTCGTGCCGAAGGGTGACCTTCCCTGCGACTCGACAACAAGGTATACGACGCCGGCGATGCCGACGAAGGCCAGAGGCTTGCCTCGGGTGGCCTCGGAGAGGTTGAAGAACTCGCGGGCCGCGCCGGCAGCGGCTACCGCTACGACTATGGTGAACCAGGGGTGCCCGAACCAGACGGCCACGCCCAGGATAGGCATGGCTATGATGGCGCTTGCTAATCTCTTGGCCAGCAATTCCTCTCCGCTCGGCTTTGCTCCTGGCTACAAAACAAGCCCAAGAATCGCTCTTGGGCCCCTCGCTGCCGATGCTGCCCCGCCGCGTATGACCGTGGCCGCTACCTCGATTCCTGCACCCTCGCCGGGCTGCCGCCCTCGCCGGCCATGCCCACGAGGGAAAGCCTTGGCGAAGCGCTCCCTCCGGGCAGCCCTCCGAAACGGCGCTGGCGGCGGCTGTAAGCGATCAAGGCGTCCCGCATGTCTTCCACGCCGAAGTCGGGCCAGAACACGGGAGTCGAGTAATACTCGCTGTAGGCGGCCTGCCAGATAAGGAAGTTGCTCAGCCTCATCTCGCCGGCGGTGCGAATGATCAGGTCCGGGTCAGGCAGCCCAGCAGTGTAGAGATAGCTGGATAGGAGCTCCTCGTTGACCTGGTCGGGGCAGACTCCATCCTGCAGCATGTTGCGGATGGCCCCCAGGATCTCGGCCCGTCCACCGTAGTTGAAGGCGACGCACATTGTGATGCGTGTATTATCCTTCGTTAGCTCCACGGCCTGCCGCATCTCGTCCTGAAGCCGTCGCGGCAGCCCCTCGAGGCTACCCAGGTGGACGATGCGGACGCCCTCCCGATTGAGGTTCCCTGTTTCCCTCCGAATAGCGCGGCCCAGTATCTGCATTAAGCTGCGCACCTCTGTCTTAGGCCGCCCCCAGTTCTCAGTGGAGAATGCGTAGAAGGTCACGCACTGGACGCCAAAATCGGCAGCAGTATGGATGATGCGGCGGATGTTCTCCGTCCCAGCCTTGTGGCCCACTATGCGAGGCCGGTTATGCTTCTTCGCCCAACGGCCGTTGCCGTCCATGATGATGGCCACGTGAGCGGGCACCTGCTCCGGCCGAAGCCCCAGCCGTTCCAAACGAGCCGCCTCTTCATTGGCGGCTCCAGCTTGCCCACACCCCTGCACTGGATCGCTTATCAACTGCCTAGACCTCCAGTAGCTCCGCTTCCTTGGCCTTGCTGAGGCTATCCACCTCGTCGACGAAGAGGCCGGTCAAGCCCTGAAGCTGTTCCAGCAGGCGCTTGTGCTCGTCCTCGGAGATATCCTTGCTCTTCTCCATATCGCGCAGCTTGTCAGCCGCATCCCTCCTGACGTTGCGGATGGCGACCCGACCATCCTCGGCCCGCTTGTGCACCAGCTTGACCATCTCCCTGCGCCGCTCCTCGCTGAGCTGGGGGATGGGGAGTCTGATCAAGGTCCCATCGCTCACCGGATTCAGCCCCAGATCGGCCTTGAGGATCGCCTTCTCAATGGCGCCCACGGCATGTCTGTCCCACGGCTGGATGACAATGAGGCGCGGCTCGGGGGCGGTGATTGTGGCAAGCTGGCTGAGAGGGGTTGGAGCCCCGTAGTAGTCAGCCTTTATCTGATCCACCAGGCCAGTACGGGCACGACCGGTACGTATGGACGTCATCTCACGCTCGACGGCGTCCAGCGTCTTCCGCATCCTTTCCTCGGCGTCTGCCAGAACCTCCGTGGCCATAGGGCATCCTCTCTATCAGTCGCTGCTAGTGACCAGGGTTCCTATCGGCTCCCCACAAAC
>JACQUE010000214.1 GCA_016210425.1 Chloroflexota bacterium
CAGATAGACGTCACGGTCGAGGGCGTTGTAGAGGGAGCGGAAGGGCCTGGCCATGGCGCCTCCGGCCTGGGGCTGGAGGACCGGCGTCTCGACCTCCGTGAAGCCGCGGCCGTCGAGGAAGCGGCGGATTGCGCTGACGACCCTGGAGCGCAGGAGGAAGATGCGCCGCGCGTCCTCATTGGCGATGAGGTCGAGGTAGCGCTGGCGGTAGCGGGTCTCCACGTCCGGCAGGCCGAGCCACTTCTCGGGCAGGGGGCGCAGCGACTTGGCCAGGATGGTGAAGTCGGAAGCCTCGACGGTGATCTCGCCGGTGCGGGTGCGGAAGAGGCGTCCGGTTACGCCCAGGAAGTCGCCCAGGTCCAACTCGCGCAGGAGTTCGTAGCGCTCTTCGCCGAGGACGTCGCGTTTGAGGTAGACCTGGATGCGGCCGGTGCTATCGCGGAGGTCGAGGAAGGTGGCCTTGCCCATGGCACGGAAGGCGGTGATCCGTCCGGCGATGCTAATAGAGGGAGAGGCCCCTGCCTCGCCCTCCGGTTCCGCGCCCAGGGCTTGGGCCTGGGCGGCGGTGTGAGTTCTCTTGTAGTGAGCGGGATAGGGGTCCAGGCCTCGGCTTATGATCCTCTCAAGTTTGGCCAGGCGCTGGCGTTCCAGCTCCTCGGACCTGCCAGCCATCTCGCTCCTACTCTACTCTTGTCAGTGTCATGTGGATGACGCCTGCCGGAACAAGCACTTCGATCTGTTCGCCGACGGTGTGGCCGAGGAGGGCCCGGCCGACGGGGGACTCGTTGGAGATTTTGCCATCCCGAGGATTGGCCTCGGCGCTGCCCACGATCGTATATTGCTGCTCCACGCCATCCTCATCCACCGCTGTAACCTTGGACCCGATGCGGACCCAGGGGGCGGGGGCCTCCTCGTTGTTGATGATGGACGCGTTCTTAATGAGCTGCTCCAGGGTGAGGATACGCCCCTCCACAAACGCCTGCTCGTTCTTGGCGTCCTCGTACTCGGCGTTGTTGACCGTGGTGTCGAACTCCTTGGCCTCGCGGATCTTCTCGGCAATGGCCTGCCGGCGGGTGGTGCGGAGGTGCTCCAACTCCGCCTCCAGCTTGCGAAGGCCCTCAGGAGTCAAGAAGACTGGCTTTGTGGTCATCCTCAATCCCTCTCCATCTACCAAAAAACTGAGAGCCGATAAACTCTCAGTCGTCCTGCCAAAGCAAAGATATTATAGAGCATTTAACCTGGCTTGTAAAGATCGGCACTGGGCCGTTGCTAACCATGCACCTAAAGCAAGGCTAACTTGCTGCAGTCGGCGTGGTGTTCCTTGTTCTTCTTGGCCTTACTAGCATTCCTCCCGCGCCCATCTTCGGAAGCGACATCGCCGACCTCACAGCGCAGCCGGCAGTCGCGGCCTCCACCGCAACTCAGTTGAGGCCCACGACCCTCGTCCGGAGCAAAACCGGCAACTCAAGCGATGTCAGAGCCCAGCAAGCGTACGGAACCAACCACGGGGTAGTGACAGACCTTCTTTGATGCAGATTAGGAGATTGCGCTCCTGCTGTTCGGCTACGGCTTCCTCGAACAAGCAAGCCCATCAGGAAACCTCAGCGTCCTGTCGCAGCACCTGCGAACCTAAAGAACGTGCCCGGAGGCAGGCGTGCGCTCATTGACACGTCCTGCCAGGTGCTACGTATTTGATTCAAAACGGCTTCTTGCGGCCCTTTCTGTCCGGGTCCGCTCGGGCTGGAACCACCTGGCATGAGAAAGTACCGCACCTGTTCCCGCTCTACTATGGCAAGGAAAGATCGAGTCGTGAAAATCGGGTCATTGCCAGAAAAGCCGCCAATGGCGATAGCCGGCACACCGGCAATGATGAATGGCGCAGCCTCGCGCGTGCTTACGGTAGCGACGACGGATCGCGTCTCCGAGTTATCCTCCTGCTCGATGAAGGAGGAGACCAGCCTTACGCGTTCCGCCTCAGGGCTTGTGCGTGGGGGCGGGGGCACGGCTGGTCGCGCCGGGCCTGCTGCCGGACCGGCGATCGGCCCTCCGGCGGCGATGGCAACCGCTGTGGGCACCACGAGGAGGGCCATTGCGCCAACCACCACAAAAGCACCGGCGAGAGGCGATTCGGTCACCTTTCTCCAAATCGCGACAACCATGCCCAGGGCTGCCAGGAACATCATCCCCAGGGCCAAAGCTACCGCCGAGCTATCCACCAGATGCCGAGCGGCCAAGGTCTGATAGGCGACGCCTCCAAGCAGGGCGCCAGGCAGTAACCATGCTAGCAGGCCTTGCTCTCGATACGCGCGCCAGAGGATAGCAAAGCCGGTTCCAGCCACGGCCGCCAATGGCACAGCCAGGGCCACCAAATAGTACGGATGGGTCGTCGTGGCGACGGATAGGCCGAACGCTACCACCGCCGTGATAAGCCACCCTCCCCAGAGGATTGTCTGCGAGGCGGCTGGCGTCTCTCGGAGCAGCGTCAGCAGCCTAACAGGTCGCCGGTAAACATCCTCGGGCAGAAGGGGTATCAGGATCACCATCAACATAAACAATGCCAGGGGCAGCAGCCACCCAGTCTGCCCGGCTAGACGGTCCGTGAACAGCGATGCAAGGCCCGTGGCTCCTGCATCACCCGCGGGCGGCGGCTGAGGTTGGATGCCGCCTGCCGGCTGCGTGGTTCCCGGAGGCGATAGAGGCTGCGCCGACGGTGGCAGGCCGGGCCGCACACCCTGAGGGGGCTGTGCGATTGGCTGCCTCGGTCGCAGCCCGATAAGGGAGGCGAACCGATCCACTCCATTGTACTTGAACACCAGCGTCCAGATAGAGTTGTCGCGGGTGGACCCCACGTACGGGCGCTGATCGGTGGGGGTGAACGCGACGATGGCAGTCCAAGAGAACGAGATCAGGAGCAGCAGGGCCGTAGCCAAGGCGACACGCATGAACAGCCTGGAAAAGATCTGCTTCTTACTTATCAGGTAGTAGAGCAGGAATGCCGGCAGCGGTACGAAGGCCGCCAGCATCTTGATGTTGAAGGCGACGCCCATAAGAACTGCGAAGACCATGAGCCAGCGCCACCTACCATCCCTTGCGGCAAGTATCACAGAAGCGCTGGCCAGCAGAAGAGTGAAGGACAGCAGAGAGTCCGGCTCGTTGCGACTGTCTATCATAACACTGGCCGGCCTCACCGCCAGTGTTAGCGCAGCCGCCACGGCAGCCACGCGACCGAAAGCTGGCTTGAGGGCAAGATAGAGAATGATGATAGCAGCCGTTCCAACAACCGCTTGCGGCAAGCTGACTGCCCACCTCGTGGGCCCAAACAGGGTCACTGAGACCGATTGAACCCAGAAGGATACGGGAGGCTTGTCCACCATGACGATTCCCTTGGGGTCGAAGGAGCCGAAGAGGAAGTTGCTCGGGCTCTTTAGCATCGACACGGCCGTGGCGGTGTAGTACTGATTGTCAAAGTCGCCCAGCCGGCTGAAGCGGAGCCACACCCCAACTGCAACCGCCACCGCCAAAAAGACATCACAGGATGCGGCCAACGCGATGATCCGTTGCCTGACCGCGGCAAACCACCCAGAGATTGATGTCATGGTTTGGCTCGAGACGTTACGAAGTATTGACTCGTATCATTGACGAGGATAAGAAGCCTGTCCTCTAATCCATGGCTCTCACTGGATTTCGCCGTCGACCTTCGCCACCGAGCGGTACTACTTGGCCGCCCGCGATTCCTACTTGCGGCCCGGATGATCAACAATAGGACACAACCGGATGGTCACTTCCCTGTCTTGCGGTAATAAGGAGGCCCGACCGCCATGTGGTCGGGCCTCTTGTCTGTGCCCGTATCCCAGGTACTACTAGCGCTTGGGCGCCTTCTCGTTGAACCAGACCTCGTCGGTGCCGCGGACGACCCAGGAGAGGGTCTGGCAGTTGTGGTCCGCCGCGTTCTCGAGCCAGGGCTGCCACATGCGGATTACCACGTTGCCGCCGACGGGCACCCAGTACATCTGCTCGTAGAGGCGGTCGTGGATGTCGTTCCAGAGCTTCAGGCGCTCCACCGGGTTGGTGTTGATGCGTTGTTTGGCGGTGAGATCGTCGAGCAGCGCGTCTTGGCCGGCGCGCGGGCCGTAGCGGTTCACGGACGACTTGGAGTTGAAGGCGTTGTAGGCGAAGCCGTCGGCTTCGCTGTTAGCCTTGCCGCTGATGGTGTTGACGATGCCCGTCCACTTGCGCTCGATGCGCAGTTGGCTGTTCTCGTTCAGGCCCAGCGGATTGAGCTCCACTTCGATGCCGGCCTTCTTAAGGCCCTGGGCCAGGAACTCGAAGACCTGGTCGCAGCCGCCGCGCGAGCAATCGCTGCCCTTGCTCCAGGTCATCTTGGTCTTGAATCCGTTGGGTAGGCCGGCCTCTGCCAAGAGCTTCTTCGCAGCCTCCGGGTCATACTTCTGTAGATATTCCTTGCCCTTCCAGGGCCACTCGGCCCATGCCGGCGGGATGTCGAAGCCAAAGTTGTGCTCGGGGATGATGGTGTCGCTGGTGAAGGCACCTTGGAAGAGGGTCATCGCAAGGCCCTCGCGGTCGGTGGCCAGCGATATTGCCCGGCGCACGCGCACGTCATCGAAGGGCTTTTCCTCCAGGTTGAAGACGAGGTTGTTGTCGCCGCCGCAGTAGGAGGGGCCGACCTGGATGACGGAGTCGGGGTTGGACTTGCGCAGGGCCTCGAACTGGCCGAGGGAGAAGCCGATCATGCCGTTGCTGTCGAGCTGGCCGGTGCGGTAGCCGGCGATGATGGAGGCCGGGTCAGCTAGGCCCATTATCTTGAAGCCGTCCAGGTATGGTAGCTGCTGGCCCCACTTGTCCTTCTTCCAGTAGTTGGGGTTGCGCACGAATGTCGCGGAAACGTTGGGCGTGAACTCCTTGAGCATGAAGGGCCCGGTGCCGATGGGCTTCTGCTCCAGGCAGTTCTTCTCCTCGTAGCACTCCTTGGAGAAGAGGTTCATGCCCCAGTCGGAGGCTACCCAGGGGAAGCCCGGGAAGGGCGCCTTCATCTTAAAGACGACGGTGTACTTATCCGGCGTCTCGATGGTATCGATAGGGCTGACGTTGTCGCGCCCGATGTACTCGGTGCTGCGGTACTTGTCATAAGCGAACTTCACGTCCTCAGCAACGAACTCGCGTCCGTTCACCGGCGGGACATCCTGCCACTTGACGCCTTTGCGCAGGTAGAAGACGTAGGTCTTGTCGTCCGGAGCCTCCCATTTCTCGGCAAGGGCCGGCCTAGGCACGATGCGGGCCAGGTTCTCCCGCCTGCCGTTCATGTCGGTGCTGATGCGGATGTTGTTGTAGGTGAGGACGTTCTCAGCGATGCCGTTGGCGATGAGGCCCCACTGGCCGGGGGCGGGGTTCAGCGGGCTGAAGTGGCCATAGGTGGGGCCAGGCTGCGTCAACACGCCGCCGTACTTGGGCTTGTCGTTGGGGCGGATAGGCAGGGTGCTGTAGTAGTAGTTGGACATCAACTCTTCCGCGATCTTGCGGCTGGGCGTCAGTCCCTCCGGCGTCGTGGCCGCGCCCACGAGCTTCACCGGGTTCCGGCCGCCCGGCAAAGCGGTTTTTTCACCCGTTTCCGCTGGCAGGGCCGCATCGGGGATCTCCGCCCAAGACTTGGGGGCGATCATCGCCACCTTCGCCGACCGCGGGTCGTGGGGCTGGGCCTTGGTCGCCGCCGGTGCGGTGGTGGCCGCAGGCGATGCTGCAGGGGATGCCGCAGCCGGCGCGGTCGCGCCAGCCGCGGTAGTGGCCGCCACGGTGGCAGCCTTAGTTGGTGCAGCCGCCGCCGTGGGGGAGGCCTTCTTCTCCTCCTTGCCGCAGGCGGCCAAGAGCAAGACAGCTATTACCACTGTTAGGACAAGTAAGAGTCCTTTGAACTTCATAGCTCCTCCCTTTTTGCCTTTTCTCCGATGGCTAACGCACGAAAGCACCTTCCGCGTCCGGCGGGGTGCTACGAGCATGGGCTGGATGATAGGGACAGTTTACGCCGTAATTATGGCAAACACTATGGCAAAGATGCGCCGCTTTGTATCAGATTCGTATCAACACCGGCCAGTGCTTTCCCCTTTGCGCCGGCTGCCCGACCACCTTGGTGCTAATTCTGGAAATCCTGCCTCGGCATATTGCAGCCCTCCCGCCGATTGTGCTACAGTTGTCACATGTCTAATAGTACAATACATCCGCTCTTGCTCCTCGATCCCAGGAGCCCGGTTCCTTTTCATCTGCAACTGGAGCAGCAGATAAGACAGGCTATCGCGGCGGGGCGGCTTGCGCCGGGGGCCCGCTTGCCCACAGTCCGGGCACTGGCGGGCGAGCAAGGAGTCCACGTCAACACCGCCGCAAAGGTGTACGCCAAGCTGGTGGCCGAGGGGGTCCTTACTACGCGCCCAGGCCGTGGCACCTTCGTCGCCGAGCCAGCAGGGAAGGACCGGGCCAGCCTGGAGAGCGATGCGAGGCTGTCGGGCATCGCCGGTCGGGCGCTGGTAGAAGCCTTGAGCCTGGGCTACACGCCGGAGCAAGTGGAGGCGGCCGTGACCTTGCGGGCGGCCCGCTGGCGGCAGGAGATATCAGCCCCGGCAACCTCCGGTGTGGTCAAGGAAGGACGACCAGGCGATACCCTGATCATCATGGGCAGCCACGATCTGACGCTAGACCTCCTGGCGGCGCAGCTCCACCTGCGCTCCTCGCTGAGGATGACCTCGATGCACGTTGGTAGCCTTGGTGGTCTCATCGCTCTGGCCCGTGGCGAGGCCCATATTGCCGGCTGCCACCTGCTGGATGAGGAGACGGGTGAATACAATATCCCCTACGTCCGGCGTGTGCTGCCGGGGGAGCACCTCTTCCTTGTTAACCTGGCCCACCGGGTGCAGGGGCTCATGGTGCCCAGGGGCAATCCCAAGGGTATTGGTGGCTTGCCGGACCTTGCCAGGAAAGATGTCACCTTCATAAACCGCCAGCGTGGGTCGGGCACCCGAGTCCTCCTCGACTACAGCCTGCGACGGGAGGGCATCGACGCTGCGGCTGTGGCGGGCTACGTGCGAGAGGAGACGACGCACCTCGCGGTGGCAGCGGCAGTTGCCGGCGGATCTGCGGACGCTGGCCTCGGCATCCTGGCGGCCGCCCGCGCCCTCGACCTGGACTTCCTTCCCTTCTGGCGCGAGCGTTACGACCTGGTCATGCCAGCCGCTTTTTACGAGGCTGCCGCCGGCCAAGCAATCGTCGACGTGCTGCGGAGCGAGGGCTTCCAGCGCGTCGTCTTCGAGCTAGGCGGCTACGACACAGTCGAGACAGGGAGCGTCATCGCCGAGCTACGCCCTTAGTGCGA
>JACQUE010000207.1 GCA_016210425.1 Chloroflexota bacterium
AAAAGACATAAGTCTAACCCCCCGCGAATCGGCTGAGGAGGGAGCCCAGGGTGCGCAGAATTATGCGCAGGTCCAGGATGATGCTGGCGCTATCGATGTATTGCAGGTCCATCTCCAGCTTGTGTGGCAGGATATCGCGGAGGTAGCTCTCGTCCAGGTCGTCGCCGGTGGCGGTCTCTTCCTCTCGGCGGAAGGCAAGCTGGGCGAGGCCCGTTATGCCGGGCGTCGCTTCCAGTACCCGCCGCTGCTCTGGAGTAAAGTGGCGGGCGTAGTAGGGGCTCTCCGGGCGAGGCCCAACGAGGCTCATCTCGCCTCTTATCACGTTGATGAGCTGAGGCAGCTCGTCTAGCTTCCATTTGCGAAGGAAGTGGCCGACGCGAGTGATCCGGCTGTCCCCCGCTGCCGTCCGTTGTGGCCCTACGGCATCGGACCCCATCACCATTGAGCGGAACTTCAGGATGTGGAAGGGCTGCCCCCCCTTCCCGACCCGCTCGCCCTTGTGAAGCACCGGCCCTGGCGAGCCGAGCTTTATCAAGACGGCGATGAGGAGGAGGAACGGCGAGAGAACCAGAAGCGCCGGTGATGCGACGGCCAGGTCGAAGGAGCGCTTGGCGATAGCGTGGACTCTCCTGGACATTAGCGCACCGGCTGCCATGTGGCCCTTCTGCGGCCCGACAGTAGCTGCCAGATGCCGGACAGAGCCGCCAGGTTGACGAGACAATAGTAGTAGGGGAGGGAAACGAGCCTCGGTTGATTGGCGCGTTTTCTAAGGAGATGCCCCCCTACAGCCAGGGCATAAAAGAGAAGCTGGAGCAGCAGCGTGGCCAAGAAGAAGGGGGAGCCGGCCAACTGTACGTTGAGGGCCAGAACGACAGCCAGCATCAGCCCCACCGACCAGCGCAGCAGCCGGTGCGAGAGGAGGGCCAGCGCCACCATGGGATGGCGCAGCGGGTTTAGGAGGCTGCGGAAGGCCAGGATGGAGCCCAACTCACGCACGACGCCCCGCGCCTTGATGCGGAATTCGCCCTCGGCGCTCTCCGCCGCCGTCTCGTAGGCGACGGCCTCTTCCTCAAAGACGACGCGGTAGCCCTTCTTGATGGCGCCCAGCGGGGAGACGCTGTCATCGGGCAGATGGGGCGGGACGGGCGTGTAAAGGCTGCGGCGGATGGCGTAGAAGGCGCCCGAGACGAAGGCGAGCGCTCCCGCCTCGCTCTCCAGCCTGCGCAGAGCTTCCTCATAGCGCCAGTAGAGGCCCTCGGAGCGGCTGATGGGTGTGCCGTCGGCGGTTGTGTTCGCGAAGATGAGGTGGGTGCAGACGACACCGACGCGAGGGTCGGCGAAGTTGCGCACCGCCTTGCGCAGGGCGTCGGGCTCGAAGATGGTGGAGGCGTCGGAGAAGACGATGATATCGCCTGTCGCCAGCCGCCCCACCGTGTCGTTCAATGCTGTGCTCTTGCCGCGCCGCTCAGCTTGCCGGTTCAGGGTGATGCTTTGGCCCGCATACTCAGCCACGATGTCATCTGTCCCGTCCGAGGACGCATCGGACGCCACGATGGCCTGGAGCTTCTCGCGCGGGTAGTCCAAGGCCAATATGTTCTCCAGCTTCTGGCGGATGACAGCCTCCTCGTTGTAGGCTGCCGTGATCAAAGTGACCGTGGGCTCAGCGGCGGATTGATCGCCTTGCGCCCTACTGAGGAGGCAGGCTATTCTCAGCAGCAGAGGGTAGCCAGCGTAGACGTAAAGGATGATTCCGGCAAGGACCCACCAGGCGATGACTGTCACTGCAGTAAGAGGCTTTGGAAGCTTGATGTTGCTGTCATTGACGTCGGCTTTGTGATGGTGAGATAGGCATCCTCTTCTTGCCTAAAATCGGGGGCAGCACCATCATGAAGACCCATCCTAACAACATGGTGACGGCCGAGTGGGCCAGGAAGGACAGTGTAGACCATGCTACGGCTCCCTCCGCCGGTACACCGAAAGAACCAAGCAAGAAGATAGCTGCCGCATCCCGTGAGCCGAGGCCCGATAGGGATATGGGGAGCACGCCGACGAACGTGATTAACGGCAATGCCAGCAGCATCTCGGGAGGCGAAGCGCCCAGGCGGACGGCCAACGCTATGACGTATAGATGCATGAAGATGATGGCCCAGGTCAACAGAGACAGCCCGAGTAGCAACAGAAAAAGCCGGCCATCGTCGCGGATGCGCACTAGCTCACCGAAGAACCGTTGCAGGACTGCCCCGACATCCTTTCTCTTGTGCAGCCAGGGGGCAGTGAAAAGGAGGGGGATGATTCGGCCCGCAAAGCCGTGGCTGAGAAGGGCATAGATGATAACGCCGATGATGGCTATCCCTGCGATGAAAGGCAGGTATGGGAGGCTACCGCTGGACTTGAAAGGAAAGAGAAGCAAGGCTATGGCGACGAGGCTCAACATAGAGGCCAACTCGAAGACCTTGTCCAGGATAACGGTGTTAAGGCATTGGGCGTACGGATGCCCCGTGCGCTCTTTCACATAAAGTATCTTCAGCACCTCACCAGACTGGCCAGGTGTGAGCCCGCCGGCCAGCGCTCCAACACACCAGGTCATGATCGACTCTTTGATGGGATAGGGTATGCCGTAGTACCTTAGGATGAGCCTCCATTTGAGTCCTTTGAGGAATACCATCGCCAACAAGAAAAGGGGCGTCAGCAGAAGGTAGGCTGGTCTGAAGTCTGCAAAGGCGTGGGCAATCTTGCCCGGCCCGACGCGCCACAGGATCAGGCCGTAGAGGAGGCCCGCCAGCAAAGGCAGCATCTTCAAGGCCAGCGAGCCCCTGAGCCGCTTGGGTCTGGAAGTTTCAAGGCCCGGAGGGACTGAGGACGGAAGAGACCTTTGTTCGTTCATTCGATCCCTATGAGCTGTTGCGATGGCTCGTGTTGGCCGCCTGGCAGGTCAGCCGGGCGGCCCCTCGGACCGACAAACCTTACGGCGCTCCTAGCCGGTATCTTCAGAGCGTGGGCGATAGCGCTTCTTCCCGCTCCTGCCTTTGACTCACCATGTGCCATAGCTCAATAACCCCATAGACCGCGAGCATTATCACTAGCGGCATACTGGGCACACTGTAGCGGGCGAAGGCAAGGGCGATAGCATGGATAGTCCAAAAGTACACTATTACAAGCAAGAAGGGTAGTGTCCTGTTGCCTCGGCCTCTCGCTATTGCTATGCCGGCACCCAGGAGCCCCATGGCAAGGATGGGGAACTGCATCAAAGCCAGGAACAACTCGTACCTGCCCGAATCGGAACCGTACCAAAAACGGACCGCCTTCACCATGGCCAATCGAACGTATCCAAGTGGATGGGCAACGATCCTTCGGATACCCTCTCGAGCCAGAATCCTGCTTTCCTCCATTTCCGACGCGCCGGGGGGAACGATCTCCGCCACTTTCTTCTCGTAGGCAACGTACTTCTCATCGCCTCCGGTGCCCTCTAGCTCGGGCAACGTGCTCCCATACAGA
>JACQUE010000210.1 GCA_016210425.1 Chloroflexota bacterium
CGGATGGAGGTCGTTGACCAATCCTTGGTAACGCTATTCCATTCGCCGCCGGTGTAGCGCGCCGGCTTGGTGACATTCGGCAGGAGACGCTCCAGCTTATCTGCGAGCATCAAGTCCTCACTGCTGCTAGGATACTAGCATAAGTATAAGTGGCTGGAGGAGATGGCTGCAACTCGGGGAATGAGGGAGGGCTGGCGAACTGCCAGCCCTCCTGTCTGGTGATGCAGGTGAGTGGGTAGAGTCACACCACGACGGCCGCACCGGCCATATCAAGGAAGCACCGTGTCTCGACCTTGCTGGCTGCTATAGACCGTCTCAGACCCCTGTTGCCAAGCCTATGACGGGAGCAGGTGGCAGGCGACGCACGTAGCATCGGTCCTGCCGGCATGGTTATCGGGGTACTTCGGCGCACCACCGATGCCAGTTTGGTGGCAGGCAAGACAAGTGCTCCGGCCGTCCTTGTGGCTAACCGGTCGCAGCGGCGCCGTCCCGGCCGCCTTGGTAGCAGCAGCCGTTGGCGAAGCGGCAGCAGCCGTCGGCGCAGCGGCGGGTTTAGTTGCCGTCGCAGTCGCTGGGACCGCAGTCGCTGGGACCGCAGTCGGTGAGGCCGCAGCCGGCGCAGCAGTGGTCGGCGAGGCCGCCGGCCTGGTAGCGGTTGCTGTCGGGGCAGCTACCGTCGGTGAGGCGGCGGCCGGCGCAGCAGTGGTCGGCGACGCCGCTGGGCTGCCAGCGGGCTTGGTGGCGGTGGCGGCCGGCGGAGCGACGGTCGGCGTCGCCTTCTCCTCTTTCTTACAGGCCGCCAACAGTGCAACGGAAACGAAGACCAGAACAAGCATGAACGCCAGTTTCTTCATCTACTAAGTAATCCTCCTTTTTGTTAGACACGTGCCTTTGTGCGACGTATCTACCCCTGCTACCCACTCGAGACATGCGAAGGTTCCCAAGTCTGTGAGCTGTTACGGGAGTTGCATCACCTCCCCTCAGCTCCCGAACTCGAAGCCTCGACAAAAAAAGACCTCTCAGCCGAAGCTGAAAAGCCTTTCGTACGCCTACGGGGTTAGCTGCCGGGTTAGGATGGAAAGGTCACCCTTCTCGCCTTAGCGAGATTCACCCCACCGAGTTGGTTCCCCCGCTCCCATTGAGGATTAGGCGGCTGCGTCAACTATTCGTCTGGATGAACCCTGGCCGCTTGTGAAAAACGTATCTTACGCCTGTAAGGTAGCATTGCGGTCTCGCTTTTGTCAAGGCCTGAGCCCATGTAATTAGGGGAGTTCCCTACCTAATCACTGGGAGGTTAGGCTACCAGATGGTGCCCTTTCAAGCAACCCTTGACGGGAGATAAGCCCTACCTATAGGCTTGCTGAGGGGTGAGTATGGGCTGGTCTTTGCCGGGACGTTTGCTGTCCAAAAGGGCCGTCGCTGTGAGGGCATGGGACATCTGGCGCAACCTGGAGCACCTTTCCGCTCGGCGAATCCTCCCTCGCCGCGGCGCTCGTGCCCGCTGGGTGGCCATTCTCGTCGTCCTGGCCATCATCGTCACGATCGTGCTCATGCGCGGGCGTATCGGAGAGATCGAGAGCTACGGCTACCTCGGAGTCTTCCTGGTAGACTTCATGGGAGCGGCAGCGATGATTCTGCCCGTGCCCGGCACAGTGGCAGTCTACGCCGGCGGAGGCCTCCTCAACCCAGTCTACATCGCCCTACTGGCCGGCATCGCCGAGCCGCTCGGCGAGTTGACGGGATACGCCATCGGTTACGGCGGCCAGCCCCTTCTGGAGAACAGGCGCATCTATAAGAAGCTGGTAGTCTGGATGGAGAGCCACGGCACGATCACCCTCTTCCTCCTCTCTGTCATCCCAAACCCCATATTCGACCTAGGTGGCGTCGCCGCCGGTGCCCTCCGCTTTCCCGTCTTGCGCTTCTTCCTAATAGTTTGGGCCGGCAAGACTATCAAGTCCTTTGCCATAGCATTCGCCGGCTCCTGGAGCCTCGAGGCACTCATCCACCTGCTCCAGCGCATCTTCTGATCGCCTCAGTTCCCTCGCCAAACAACTCTCCCTCCGAGGACCGTTGCTTCCACAGTTATGGCCTTGATTTCCTCTGGAGGAGCGGCAAGGGGATCGGCGCTAAGTATGACAGCATCCGCGAGCTTGCCGGGCGACAGGGAGCCGAGGGCAGCTTCACTAAATGAGGCATAAGCGGCGCTTATCGTGTGCGCTCTCAGCGCATCGCCGGGCATCAGCTTCTGCTCCACCGAGACAATCAGCCCCGTACGGCCCTGCCTGGCGAGGGCAGCAAAGATTCCCAGCAACGGATCGGGCGGAATGATCGGGCAATCGGAGCCGGCAGCCAGGGGGACGCCGGCGTCGAGGAGAGAGCGCATCGGATAGAGCCAGGGCAGAGATTCGGCTGGAACTCGATCGATGTAGCGGTCAGCGCTGTAGTATAGGAAGCCAGGCTGAGTGACCACGACGGCGCCCAGATCCCGCAGCTTCGCTTGCAGGTAGGGCGGACAAACGGAGCAGTGCTCCACCCTGTGGCGGTGATCGGATCGAGGGCGGGCCTGCAATGCGTAGGCGATGGCATCCGTCGCCGCGGCAACCGATCGCTCCTCCGTGGCGTGAATCGCCACTTGGAAGCCCGCCACATGCGCCTTGAGCGCCTGCTCATTTAGCTCGGCCTGCCCCGGGTATAGCTTCGGCTCCGACTCCATCTGTGTCAGCTTCACAGCCCCCACCCTAAGCCGCTCATCCCCATACCCGAAGGATAGGCCTGCTTCCTGCGCTCCCGCAAGAGCCCCAATGCCTAGCATCATGCGCAGCCGTGGCTCCAGCAGCCTTCCGTCCTTCAAACGGCTAAAGGTGGCCCAGGCCGCTACGTCGTTGCCCGCCGAGGCATCTTCCAACGACGTAACGCCGCGCGAGAGGAGATACTCATTGGCGAGGCGCATAGCCTCAATAAGCTCCTCTTCCTGAAGGGGCGGCGGCACCCCCCGGTCGCCCAGGTAAGCGTTCATATCCAACAGCAGCCCGTTGGGCTCGCCCGTCGTGAGTTCGCGCTCGATTGTGCCGCCCGGCGGCTCCTCCGTCTCGTTGCCGATAGCGGCGATGGCCATGGCCAGGCTGTTGAGCACACAGGCGTGGTGGGAGCGATGGACAAGGCGAACGGGGTGGTTGGGAGCGGCATCATCCAGGTCCCAGCGCGTGGGATGCCGCCTTTCCTCCAGGTGGAACTCGTCGTAACCTGCGGCACGGACCCACCGGCCGGGCGGCACAGAAGCCGCTTTGCACCGGATCGCCTCCTTTATATCGGCGATAGAGCGCACGGCCGATGGGCTGCAATCGACGGCCTGAAGAGTGCCGGCGTAGGCCATGATGTGAACGTGAGGGTCAATGAAGCCGGGGACGATTGTACGGCCGCGGCAATCGATAGTGCGAGTGCCCGCCTCGGCCACATGGCGCGGGTCGGAGCCGAGAGATAGCGCCGCTATTCGCTCGCCCCGCATCACAAGCGCATCAGCGCGCGGGCGTACCGGGTCGAGGGTAATAACATTGGCATTATGGAGGATGAGTGTGGGTTGATAGTGGATAGCAGTGTCTCCGTCGGCAGTCAGACCGGGGGCTCCAGCCCACCAAGCTCTCCGAGGCTGTCCAGGAGCCGGAAAGCGTCGACAAGCAGACGCTCAGCCTGCTTACGCCGGAGCCGCCCGTCGCCAGAGCGGCTGCCTTCGATGCGATTCAGCAGCGGGCCAAGCTCCTCCAACCTTTGCCGCACCGTGCCCTCCGTCCGCTCCCTGTGCCGACGTATGTACGCCCGCAGCCTCTCCAGCGCCTCGTTGCCGTCCGAACTGCCCTC
>JACQUE010000234.1 GCA_016210425.1 Chloroflexota bacterium
CGCATTGGTCATCCGAGACGGCGAACGGAAGCGCATCGCCGGGCGTGAAGTCGTTCGTGAGGATATCCTCATCCTGGCTGAAGGAGACCGCGTCTCGGCGGATGTAGTGGTTCTTTCCTGCACCAACCTCTCAGCCGACGAGTCGTTGCTGACCGGAGAATCGGTGCCGGTGCGCAAAATCCCTTGGGACGGAGTTATCGAGATGGGGCGTCCGGGCGGCGATGACCTGCCCTTCGCCTATTCCGGCACGCTCGTGGTTCAGGGCCAGGGCATTGCCCGAGTGCAGGCCGTCGGCGCCCAAACCGAGATGGGCAAGATCGGCAAAGCGTTAGGCGCGGTCGAGACCGAGAAGACCCCCCTTCAGCACGAAACCGGCCGCCTAGTTCGCAACCTGGCCTTCTCCGGACTATTCCTCTCCATGCTGGTGGTAATTGTATATGGACTTACCAGGGACAACTGGCTCAATGGGGTTTTGGCTGGGGTAACCCTGGCTATGGCTATGCTACCGGAAGAGTTTCCGGTGGTACTTACTGTCTTTCTGGCGCTGGGCGCCTGGCGCATCTCTCAGAAGAGGGTCCTTGCCCGCCGCGTGCCGACCATTGAGACCCTCGGCGCTGCCACGGTGCTATGCGTAGACAAGACCGGCACTCTCACTCTCAATCGCATGTCGGTCAGCAGAATCTTCGCAGAGGGCGCTTACTACAACATCGATAACGATGGGCGCCGTCCCTTGCCTGAGGCTTTCCACAAGCTCTTGGAGTACAGTATCCTTGCCAGCCAGAGAGACCCCTTCGACCCAATGGAAAGGGCCTTAAGACAGCTAGGCGACCGTTACTTGGCAGAAACCGAACATCTCCATGATAACTGGGCCTTGGTGCGTGAGTATCCCCTTTCACGGCAGTTGTTGGCCCTATCGCATGTCTGGGAATCGCCGGACGGGGCAGAGTATGTTATCGCCGCCAAAGGCGCCCCTGAAGCCATTGCCGACCTGTGCCACTTCGATAGTGCACAGATGCATGAACTCTCCCGGCATGTCGCTGCCATGGCGAACGACGGCCTGCGAGTGTTGGGTGTAGCGAGAGCGTATTTCAGGCGGACAGCCTTGCCGCCAGAGCAGCACGATTTCAAGTTTGAATACTTGGGACTCGTGGGGCTGTCCGATCCCGTGCGTCCCGGCGTCGCCGAGGCGATCAGGGAGTGCTACACTGCAGGAATACGCGTCGTGATGATAACCGGAGATTACCCCGGCACTGCTCAGAGCATTGCGCGGCAGATCGGCCTGAAGCCGGCCGACAGGTCAATCACCGGACCCGAACTGGACAAGATGGATGACCAAGAGTTTCGTGAGCGCATCAAGGCGGTTAATATCTTCGCGCGAGTTGTACCGGAACAAAAGTTGCGCCTGGTAAACGCCCTCAAGGCCAACAGGGATGTCGTGGCGATGACAGGCGATGGAGTGAACGATGCTCCTGCCTTGAAGTCCGCTCACATCGGCATAGCTATGGGTGAACGCGGCACCGATGTAGCGCGCGAGGCTTCAGCCCTCGTGTTGCTTGACGACCATTTCTCGTCCATCGTTCAGGCCGTCCGGCTGGGCCGGAGGATATTCGACAATCTCCGGAAGGCGATGGCCTACATACTCGCCATCCACGTGCCCATCGCCGGCATGTCGCTCATCCCTGTGCTGTTCAAGTGGCCGCTAGTACTTTTGCCCGTGCACATCGTGTTCCTAGAACTGATCATCGACCCGGCCTGTTCCATCGTCTTTGAAGCGGAGCCCGAGGAAGCCGATGTGATGAGTCGCCCACCCCGCGACCCGAGAGCGCCTCTGTTCGGCAGGAAGACCATCGCCCTGAGCATGCTGCAAGGCGCTATCATACTGCTGATTGTCCTTGGTGTCTTCAGCATCTCTCTGCATCGCGGGCAGGGCGAACCAGATGCCAGGGCCTTGACATTCGCGACGCTCATCCTGGCCAATCTGGGTTTAATCCTCACCAATCGCTCATGGTCGCACACCGCTCTGAGGACTCTACGTTCTCCCAACACCGCGTTCTGGTGGATAACGGGAAGTGCGCTTATCTTCCTTGGGTTGGTGCTCTATGTTCCTTTTCTGCGCAGTCTATTCCATTTTTCTGTCCTGCACCCGATTGACCTGGCAATCTCCCTGGCGGCGGCAGTTGTTGGTGTCATATGGTTCGAGGTATTCAAGATGATTAACACACGGCGAACGCGGACTCGCGTCCCGAGCGAGTAGCACGGAGATGCGCCGGGGACAGCCCGAAAAGCCCAGATATCGAGGGCTAGGGTTCCTGTGCCTTCGTTCTCCAGAGTACCTGTTGGCCCTCTAGTCGACGAGCGCTTGATGATAGAGGCAGCGCAGGAAGAAATCGTCCTCCGCCCATCCCAATGCCCCTGCCGTTGTCGTACCCAATGCTAGCACGCCTGCTTCTCAGTCAAACACGACGGTCTTGTTGCCATAGACCAGTATGCGGTTGCGCAGGTGCAGGTGCACAGCCCGCGCCAGAACCACCTTCTCAAGATCCCTGCCCTTGCGGACAAGATCATCAGTAGAATCGCGGTGGCTGATCCGCACTACGTCTTGTTCAATGATCGGCCCCTGGTCTAGGTCCGCGGTCACGTAGTGGGCGGTGGCGCCGATCACCTTTACTCCTCGTTCATAAGCTTGGTGGTAAGGCCGCGCTCCGACAAATGCAGGCAAGAAGGAGTGATGGATATTGATGATCCGGTTCGGATATTGGCTCACGAACTCCTGGCCAAGCACCCGCATGTAGCGCGCCAGCACCACCAGATCTATGCGCTCTTCCTGGAGCGTCTGGAGCATACGCCCCTCTTGCTCGGCTTTGGTGTCCGGGGTTATCGGATAGTGTCGAAACTGCACGCCGAGGCCTTCGATGAGGGGCCGCAGAGTATCGTGGTTGCTGATCACGAGGGGGACCGTTGCCCTATACTCTCCGGATCTCTGACGCCAGAGCAGATCCTGAAGGCAGTGATCCAGCGTGGAAGCCAGAATAGCAACGCGGGGGACGTAGTCTGAAAAGCGTAGGTCCCATTTCATCTCATAACGTTCGGCGACAGGCCGAAATGCCTCTGCTATCCTCTCCCTGGATATGCGAAACCCCTCCAACTGCCACTCCACTCGCTGTAGGAAGATTCCCTGCTGATGGTCGGTGTGCTGGTCAGCGTGGACTATGTTCCCGTCGTTGCGGTAGATGAAGTCGGAGATGCCCGCCACGAGGCCTTTTTGGTCTCGGCAGGAGACTAGTAGTATAGCGGTAGTCGTTTCTTCTGCCATGGCTACGTATCGATGCGATGATATAGCAGCGGTTCATCTCTGTCCAGTATAGCCCTGCCCCGAAGGAGACCATCAGCCTTGCCTATTGACTACTCGTGTCGCCCGGCGTATCCTCGCAGCCAATGACACACGTGGCTGTAGTCAGTGACAACTCCTGCGACGTGGACGAGGAGCTAGCCCGCGAGCTCGGGCTGGTGCTTGCAGCGCCCCATGTCATTGTGGATAGGACGGACTATCGCAACCGCCTCGATATCTCCACCGAAAGCCTCCTGGAAATCCAGCGCCGGCCCGCCGCAAAGGTATCAACTGCTGCCTGCTCCCCAGGCGAATACGTCGCGGCCTACCGGGAAGCCTTGCAGCGCGCGCCGGCCGTCATATGTACGGCTATGGCGAGGCGCGTTAGCGGGACGTTCGACGTGTGCGAGAGGGCGCGGGAGCTGCTGGGGCAGGCCGACATCACTGTCGTCGATAGCGAGGCTATGCACGCCGGCCTGGGGATAATAAACGTGGCGGCAGCGTTTGAGGCCCGCGCCGGTCGTACCAAGGAAGAGGTGCTGGCGCTCGTACGCCATCTGATACCGCGCACGCGCTTCCTGGTTACAGCAGAGACGGCAGAGTTCATGCGTCGTGGCGGCCGTCTGGTTCGCTCGGAGGACGGCTCAAGCAACTTGGAAGGCTTGCGGCCCATCGTATCGGTGGGCAATAGTGGGTGGGTGGTGATAGGTGAGGCCAGCAGTCGGGACGAGTCTATTCGAGCTTTGCTGGCACGTATGGAGCATGACTTGGAGGGGATGCCCGGTTGGTACCCAATGGCTCCCATCCGTGCCGCCATCGTCCACGCCGGGTCGGCAGCCGAGGCCGCCGAGCTACGTCGGCACGTGACTGAGCGCTGGAACTGTCGAGAGGTTTATGCTTGGGTCTACGGACCAGCCGGCGTTGCCCACATTGGCCCTGGTGCCCTGGGCATTGCCTATCAGGCATTGTAGCTTAAGCGCAGTTCAGCGGTGCGCAATGCGGCAAGGAAGCGCCGCCGAGATCCTCTTCTGATCCGCCTAGCCGTGCCCCAAGCGGCCGCAGTTGCGAACACTATCCAACCAACCATCGTGTGCGTCCTTCGACAGCTTCACTGCGCTGATATGCCAGAATCGGCGGACAGAGCGGAGCGAAACCCGACGAGGAGGACGGTACCGAGCAAGAGCACACTCGCTGCGCTGATCACCGTGAGCGGTGCCCCCAGATTGTCGGCCATGATGCCCACAGGGAGGGCGAGCATGGGCTGCAGCCCAAAACCGAGCGTGTTAAGGCTCATCACGCGCCCGCGCATCTGTTGCCCTGCTGTTACCATCACAATAGTGTTATTCGTTGCCATATATGTGATGCCCGCAAAGCCCACCACCCCGAGGCCAACCAGCGTTAGGGCGTAGACATGCACGGCCGAGAAGAAGATCAGCCCGGCAGCGAGAGCCAGGCACGACCCAGCGAGGAGCATGGTCTTTTTCTCGAAATCGCCGAGGAAGGCGAGGGCTAGGGAGCCCAACAAGCCGCCAATCCCCACGGCGGAAAGGAGGGTACCCAAGCCGGAGGCCCCCACGTGCAGGACATCTACGGCAAACACGGGCAGCAATACCTGATACTGCATACCGAAGAGCACCACAAGCAGCGTCCAGACCAGCAGGAGCCGAATGGTCCCGTTCACGCGGACAAATCTTAGGCCCTCCAGCAGATCGCCCAAGACCGTCCGCTTGATCGGGGCTTTTGCCAAAATGGGGATGCCACGAATGGTCACGATGGCAATGAGATAGAAGGTCGAGGTGATGTAATAGGCGGCCTCGACTCCGAACGCCGCTATGAGGGCGCCGGCGACTGCCGGCCCAGCCACGGCGGTGAGGTTCGTGCCGGTCGAGTTGAAGGCAATGGCACTAGTCAGCTTCTCTTCAGGCACCAGATCGGCCACCAGGGATGTCCGCGCGGGTCCGTTCAGGGAGAAGACGATTCCGTTGAGCACGGCCCCAATCACCACGTGCCAGTACTGGATCACTCCGATGGTGATCAGAATAGCCAGCCCAAAGTTGACCAGGCATAACATACTCTGAGATATGAGGATCACATTGCGCTTGTTCCAGCGGTCCGCGGCAACGCCGCCGAAAAGGGAGAGAAGCACCATAGGCAAGCCCACGGCAAACGTGACCCCTCCCAGCGCCGTAGCCGATCCCGTCAGCTTGTACACCAGCCACCCGCGCGCCACGCCCTGCATCTGCATCGCCCCAAACGAGAACAGAGTCCCGAGCCACAAGAGACGGTAGGGCCGAATCTCGAAAACGTCGAAGAGGCGACGCCATCCTACCGCATCTGTGACGGAGACAGCAGGAGACGAGGACGCCGTTGGGGGAGGCTTTGCCATGCTATCCATCCATATCTAGGATGTCTGATGCTGGGAAGTGCGTTCCAGGAGCTAGGTGAACCAGTTACCACTTTTCAGAGCAACAACTGCTGGCTGCCACACAGTTATGATAATCGAAAAACGCTTCGATTGTATAGCCAATGTATGCCGGTGTAGCCATTACCGGCAAAGAGCTCCTTCTACCACCTCCTCATTCGCATGGGCATCGTCTCGTCCAACCCATGCGACTGCGCCGGGAGCCGGTGCGACGCTCCTTCTCCACCGAGAAGGCATAGAGGGCGCGTTCCCAGCCGGCGGCGGTGTCTTGGAGGAGGTAGTCTGCACGGCATCTTGTGGAGTCGCTACTGTATTCTGTTTGTGTGCGGGGCAGTCAAGGGAAATGCGAGAGCCGTGGGATCCGGCTCCTAAGATGCTGACCCGATGTCCGATGGCTGCACGCCTTGACGAATAGTCTATAGTGTTATTATCCCTGGCCGATAACTTGGCGAAGTCACCACGTCCAGGGCTCGGAGTATCTCATTCATGAAAGAGACAGCCGACACCGTTGCGCCAATGAGCCCAGCGGCTGCACGGGCCGGGACCTTTCGAGCCTTGAGGCATCGGAACTTCCGCTTGCTCTGGATCGGTCTCGTGATATCCAGCCTCGTGATGCCGATGCAGTGGCTCGTCCAGTCCTGGCTAATCCTCCAGCTTACCCATTCAGCCTTCGACTTGGGGCTCTTGGGCCTTGCCCGGGGCCTGCCCATGCTGATCTTCGGACTATGGGGTGGTGTACTGGCCGACCGGATGGATCGACGCCAACTGCTGATCATCACACAGGGCACTGCCATGGCCTTGGTTGTACTGCTAGCCTCACTGATCATGGCTGGGCTGGTTCAAGTCTGGCAAGTCTTCCTTATCACCTTTCTCACCGGCGCCGTCCAGGCATTCGATCAACCAACGCGGACAGCGCTGGTGCCCGACTTAGTGCCGCGCGAAGACCTTGCCAACGCCGTCGCCCTTGCCGCCGTGGCCCGCCAGGTTGGGACGGCATTGGGCCCCGCCGGCGGCGGTTTTCTTATCGAAGCAATGGGAATGGGCGCTTCCTATCTGTTGCTGGCCGTGGGCAATGCCGTCATAGTGCTCGTTCTCCTCTTGATGAAGCTCCCGGCTCGTTCGATCGGAGCGGTGGTGCGC
>JACQUE010000217.1 GCA_016210425.1 Chloroflexota bacterium
CGGCTTTTGGCGGCCGCCAGGGCGATGCCAAGGTTGTCCACCACCTGCACCTGCCCGATGTACTCGGCAAGGCGCCGCGGCCTCAGGCTCCAGGAGAAGCTCTCGTCACCAGGGGGCTCGCGCCCCGCGCCCTCGGTCTGGTCGCTCATTCGGCTCCCCGCTTCTTATACAGGCAGTGGCTTTCGATGTACTCGTGCACGGCGTCGGGCACAAGGTAACGGATGGAGTGCCCGCTGGCAACCCGCTCCCTGATGTCGGTCGAGGAGATGTCGATCTGCGGCACGTCCACCACGCGCACGCGCCGCCGAATGTCCGGCAGCTCACGTTCCAACTCCGCCCACGGAACATGGTGGTAGCCCTGCCGGCGCATTGCCACCACCTGACATGTCTCCAACAAGCGGGCTGGCTTGTGCCAGGTGGGCAGAGTCGCCAGGGAGTCGATGCCCACGAAGAAGAGAAAGGTGGCCTCGGGGCCGTAGGCGAGGCGCAGGTCGGCGATGGTGTCGACGCTGTATGTGGGGCCCGGCCGCTCGATGTCGACGCGAGAGACCTCAAAGCGAGGATTGCCCTGCAGGGCCAACTCCAGCATCGCCAGCCGGTCTGCAACGCCCGTAATCTCGTGCCCCGTCTTGTGCCACGGGTTTGCGGCGAGGACAAAGAGCATCTTCTCCAGGCTCAGCGCCTCGCGCAGGTGCAGGGCTACAATCAGATGCCCCACGTGCACCGGGTCGAAAGTGCCGCCAAGGATGCCCAGCTTCATGCTACTCCCAGGTGACTTCGATGCCGCCCAGACGTACCCTGTCCCCGTCCTTTACCCCCGCCCGCTGCAGCTCCTTGATCACGCCCAGCCGGGCGAGCCTGCTCATTATAACGCGCCGCGCGTCGCGCTGCCCCCAGTCGAGCCGCCTCATGACTCGCTCGACCTCCCTGCCGGCAATTACGATCAGGTCACCCTCGCGGTACACCCGGACCCTCTCGTCCACGGCCTCGGGATGCAGGATAGGACGCTCCGCCTTCTCCTCTTGGGGCAGCTCAAAGCTCTTCACCCTGGCGGTAAGCCAGGCCAGCAGCTCCGGCACACCCTCATGAGTGAGGGCCGAGACCATGAAGATGGGTTGCGGCAGCCCTGCCAAGTGGTCCGGATGGGCGGATAGGTTCTCACTCACCTGCGGCAGGTCGATCTTGTTCACCACGGCCACCTGGGGTTTAGCCAGGAGACTCTCCTTGTAGAGGCCCATCTCGACGTTAATCTTCTCGAAGTCACCCTTCAGGTTCTCGGACGTGCCATCCAGCAGATGGAGGAGGACGCGCGTTCTCTCCACGTGGCGCAGGAAGTCGATACCGAGGCCATACCCGGCGTGGGCCCCCTCGATGAGGCCAGGGATGTCAGCCAGCACAAGCTCATCGTTGTCGACGTAAGCCACGCCTAGGTTGGCTTCGAGAGTCGTAAAGGGGTATTCGGCTATCTTTGGATGAGCCGCGGTCATGGCAGCGAGGAGGCTCGATTTGCCGGCGTTAGGGAGACCGATTATGCCCACATCAGCGATGAGCTTGAGTTCGAGAACCAGCTTCACCGCCTCACCAGGCTCACCTCTTTCCATCACCCGAGGCGCCTGTTCAGTCGACGTGGCGAAGTGGACATTGCCGCGGCCCCCTGCACCTCCACGGGCAACGATTACCTTATCACCTGGGCCTGTCACCTCTCCCAGCAACTGCCACTGACCTGATTCATCCCGCCTATAGGCACCCGTCCCCGCTGGCACACCAACGAAAATGGTATCGCCGCTGGCTCCGTGCATCTTCTTCCCGTGGCCATTCTCTCCACGCCCCGCCGCCAGAACCTTCCTCCCTCGGAAGCCCGCCAAAGTCCGCATATGGCGATCAAGTATAAGGCAGACATCGCCACCTCTGCCGCCGTCGCCTCCGTCCGGCCCTCCGCGGGGCACGAACCTCTCTCGCCGAAAGCTTATAGCTCCGTCTCCTCCTCCTCCTGCTTCAGCTAACAACTCAACACGGTCTATCACTGTCCGTTATTGCTCCCTGACCTCTGAATACGGGTATGAGCTTGAACATCAAAAAGATAGGAGAGGTTAGGATCAGTGTAGCAGATAGTGGTTGTAGTTGTCGTCTGGACAGAGTGGATAAGGCTATCCAGCACCTATGGGATATGTCCCGACTCGACGTTGATAAGGTGTATGCCTGAGCAACACAAACGTGGGACAAGTTTTACAGGCCGGGGTTATCCCAGGTGGTGAAGTGCGCGTATTTACATAAAAGACGCCTAGTTATCCACGCTGCAGGGTACTTATCCACAGATTGAGCGGGGTTATCCACAAAATTATGTCTAGCTGTTACATCTTGCACAAAGCTGAGGGAGGCAGGTGGAGGACTACTTCTGCGAGGAGAAGAGGCGATTCTGGATCTCCGAAAGGTCGCGTCTGAGGCGAGCGTTGGAGTTGGCCTCGGCCAGGATCTTCTGCCAGCCATGATGAACTGTTGAGTGATCGCGCCCGCCCAACTCGCTGCCCACGGAGGCTATGCGCATCTGGCCCACCTCTATCATCAGGAACATCGCGATCTGCCGGGGTAGGGCCACGCGCTTGGTTCGCCCCTTGCTGCGCAACTCGTCGGGGCGAACGCTGAAGTAGCTGGCGACCTCGTTGATGACGGCCGCAGCGGAGATTGTGGGACGCCGGTTAGCCTCAACAGAGATGTCGGCCAGAGCAAGATTGGCAAGGTCTGCCGACAGAGGTGATTGCGTGAGGCGCGCGTAGGCGACGATACGGTTGAGGGAGCCCTCTAGCTCGCGGATGTTGTGCTGGTAGCGGCGCGCAAGCAGGTCCAGGACATCCTCAGGTACCATGACGGCGTGCTCCTCTGCTTTGGCCCGGAGAATTGCGAGGCGCGTCTCCAGGTCGGGCGGCTGGATGTCGGCGATAAGGCCCCACTCGAAGCGGGAGCGCAGACGGTCCTCCAGCAGCGGCAGCGAGCCAGGCGGCCTGTCGCTACTGACGACTATCTGGCGGCCGCTGCTGTGGAGGTCGTTGAAAGTGTGGAAGAACTCTTCCTGCGTCTGCTCTTTGTCGGCGATGAACTGGATGTCGTCGATGAGGAGGATGTCCGCGCCGCGGTACTTGCTGCGGAACTCCTCGTTGCGCCGCTCGCGTATGGAGTTGATGAACTCGTTGGTGAACTGCTCGGAGGTCACGTAGAGGACGCGGCGCCCGTCCATGCGGCAGTGGTTGCCGACGGCGTGGAGGAGATGGGTCTTGCCCAGGCCGACGCCGCCGTAGATGAAGAAGGGGTTGTAGCTGCTGCCCGGGCTCTCGGCAACGCCGAGGGCCGCGGCGTGGGCAAACCGGTTGGTGGCGCCGACGATGAAGGTGGCGAAGCTGTAC
>JACQUE010000221.1 GCA_016210425.1 Chloroflexota bacterium
CGACACTGTTGAGAGCCGCCCTGATTATCAGAAGGCAGTTGTCGGACTGGTGCAGGCCGGCCGGCCGGGCTTCACTGTATATTCTCCTGGCGGCCGTGGCTCCGATGAGCGTGGCCGGATAATAGCCTATGCTCCCCTCCGAAATCTGCCCTTCGGGGTGGTCGTTGATCGGCATACGGACTCTGGCCTGAACCTCCTGGGTACCCTGCGCACGCAGATGATCCTTGTAGGTTCCATCGCCTTCCTCCTGGCCCTGGGTGGTGCCTGGATCACCAGCCGCGCCGTCGTGCGGCCGTTGAGGATACTGACCGATGCCTCTCGACGGATAGCGGCCGGAGACCTGGATAGCCCCGTGGACGTGGCCGGAGGAGACGAGGTCGGGAACCTGGCTAGGCACTTCGATCAGATGCGGGCCCAGCTAAAAGCCTCCTTCCAGGAGATCCAAGGCTGGAGCGCTGAGATGGAGGAGCGCGTGCGGCAGCGCACCGAGGAGCTCCAGCGGCGCAACCGGGAGCTGGAGGCGGCTAGCTCGGTGGCGGCCAAGATCGGCGAATCGCTGAACCTACAAGAAGTGCTGGAGCACGGGCTCGACGAGGTACTGGAGGTGCTGGGCCTCAAGTACGGCGAGATCTGCGTTCTGGACGAGACCACGCAATCGATGACGCCGGTGGCCCACCGCGGCATCAGCATCGAGTTCGCTCGTGAGCTGGATCGCTTCCAGCGCGGCCAGGACCTGCCGGGCATCGTCGCTGAAACAGGCGCGCCGCTGATAATCGAAAACCTGGCCGATGACCCCCGCTTTCTGCGCAAGCTCATCCATGCCAGCGAGATCAACTCGGCCGTCGGCTTCCCGCTGGTAGCGCATGGCCAGGTTGTCGGAGTCATGGATTTGTTCGGCACCGACCGCCCGCCGCTCTCGCCCACCGACTTCCACCTGCTTCAGGTTGTGGGCAACCAGATCGGCGTCGCCATTAGGAACGCACGACTCTATGAGGATGCACGAGCCAATGAGGAGCTGCGCCGCGAGCTGCTGGAGCGGGCCATCAATGCCCAGGAGGACGAGCGCAAGCGCCTGGCCAGGGAGCTCCACGACGAGATCGGGCAGGTGCTTACGGGGCTTGTCATGAGTCTCGACGGGGCTGAGGCTACTATCCCCGAGACTTTCCGTGATATCAAGGAGCGGCTGGGGCAGCTCCGGAACCTCACCGCCGATACCCTCGGCGAGGTGCGACGCCTTATGCTGGACCTGCGGCCCACGCTGCTGGACGACCTGGGCCTTATCCCAGCTATAAGCTGGTACGCCGAGAACTACCTGGCCAAGGCCAACATTAAGGCCCGGGTGGAGGCTGTCAACATGAAAGAGCGGCTTCCCCAGGAGGTCGAGACTAACCTCTTCCGGATTGTGCAGGAGGCCATAACCAACATCATGAAGCATGCCGAGGCGCGGACGGTGGAGATCAAGCTGGCGCGCCAAGACGGGCTCGTCCATGCCTCGATTGAAGATGATGGCAAGGGCTTCGATACCAGCAGCCTGCGCCGCCCCAGTGCTCGGGGTTCTGCCCTGGGCATCTTCGGCATTCGCGAGCGGGTTGACCTCTTAGGGGGTACCTTCAACGTGTCATCGAGCCCCGGCAACGGGACAAGGCTCGAGCTTGTCATACCGGCTAGGCCAAGGGAGGCGGCCATTGTCCAAGATTAAGGTTCTGATAGCGGACGACCATGCTATTGTCCGTTCAGGCGTCCGGCTGCTGCTTGAATCGCAGGAGGACATGGAGGTCGTTGGCGAGGCGAGCGACGGAGAGGAATGCGTCGCAAAGACCATCGAACTCCTCCCTGACGTGGTGCTTATGGACATAGCAATGCCGAAGGCCAGCGGGCTAGAGGCTACGCGGCTCATAAAGGAGCAACGGCCAAAGACGCAGATCCTGGCCCTCAGCATGCACGAGAACGAGCGCTATTTCTTTGAGATAATGCAGGCGGGAGCATCGGGCTACGTCATCAAGGGCGCCACGCCTGCTCAGCTCTTGGCGGCAGTCCGCGCGGTTTACAAGGGGCAGGCTTACCTCTATCCATCTCTGGCCAAGCGGCTCCTGGATGAGTATCTGACGCGCGTCGACAGGGGCGAAGAGAACGAGAGCTACGGGGGGCTGACCGAGAGGGAACGGGAGGTGCTGCGCCTCATCGCCCAGGGCTACACGAACAGGGAGATCGCCCAGATGCTTTACCTCAGTATCAATACGGTGGAGCGGCATCGCTCCAACATCATGGGCAAGCTTAATATGCACAGCCGGGCCGAGCTGGTGAAGTACGCTATTAGCAGCGGCCTGCTGGATGTAAAATAGTGGGTTAGCCCCCAGCCAGCCTCTCTAGCCCGCAACCAAAGCCCCATGAAAAGACACCATGCCAATATGGTGTCTTTTTCGTTCTCAAATGGTGCTCTAGCTGTCTTCCTCAAAGCTCCCCCTTGGGTAAGACTTAGGCTGAGGGCAGGCATGCGCAGGAAGAGGTGGTGTGTGATGGCAGGATCGGGCTTAGCGAGAGATCAGCACGGGAGACTGCGGGTCCTGACGGCTATCGGCCATCCCCTTCTCAGGGCGGCGGTCAGGGAGATGCTGGGCCGCTCACCCGGCGTTGATCTCATCGGCGAGGCGGAGGACGGCCTGCGAACTCTGGAGATGGCTGCTACTGAAAAGCCGGATGTCCTGATCCTGGACGTGAGCCTGCCTCTTCGGAACGGGCTCGAGGCCGCGAGCGACCTGAGAAAGGCCTTGCCGGGGAGCAAGATCATCGTCCTAGTGGACGTGGAGGACTCGCGATATACGCAGGCAGCCGCCCAGAGCGGGGCCTATTGCGTGGCCAAGACATCCCTGAGCAAGGACCTCCAGCGCGCCCTCAGAGGTGACTAGGCGTTGATAGGATACAATATGTGTGGACGGGTACCCAGGGCTGGAAGAGCAGGGACGAGCGAGAGGAGCCAAGAGTGGGGGTGGATGGTAGTTGCCTCATACTGCCAGGCGAGGGGACGCACATCGGTCCGGCCTGACCAGGTCAGGTAAGGCCCACAAAGCGACCAGACCAGAAGAAAGGGGGCACTTCGGGAAGGTGAGCGAGATCCGCAACTACGAAGATTTTACCCGGACGACCAGGAGGAAATTCCTTCGTAACTCGGTAGCTGCCGTGGGGGGACTCGTTACCGCGGGCATCGCGGTTCCGGTCGTTGGCTACTTCATATCCCCGGCTTTGAAGAAGGCGGATACCGAATGGGTGGCAATCGCTACCGTGAATGACATCCCCAAAGACACGCCGACGCCAGTCGACTACGTTGTGCGCGCTAACGACGGCTGGACGACGGTTGAGGTACGCAAGGCCTGCTGGGCGGTGACGAAGGATGGCGAGGACTTTACCGTCTTCGACCCTCGTTGCACGCACCTGGGCTGTGCCTACCACTGGGATGAGGGGAAAAAGCTTTTCCTTTGCCCGTGCCACAACGCGGTCTTCGATATCGATGGTAAGGTAGTCTCCGGACCGCCGCCCCGCGCGCTGGACCGTTTCGAGACGAAGATAGTCGGTAACAAGCTCTTCATCGGCAAGTCCTCTCGCCCCGGCTAGCAGAAGGGCCCAGGGCGCCAACGGCCCTGAGTAAGGAGATAGGCATATGATGTGGGAACGGATCACAAACTGGGTGGATGAGCGGCTGGAGACGAAGTCCATCGCCAGTGCCTTCCTGGACAGGCACATACCGAAGGGGGTTGGCTGGCTCTATACCCTGGGGAGCGCTTCCCTCTTCATATTCATGATGCAGGCCGTCACGGGCATCTTCCTGTCGATGAACTACGCCCCTTCCCCGGACCACGCCTATGATAGCATCCAATACATCAACAACTCCGTCACCTTCGGCTGGTTCGTGCGGCGGCTCCACCAGTGGGGAGCGAGCGGTATGGTGGTAATCGTGGCTGCCCATATGCTGCGTGTCTTCTTCATGGGCGCCTACAAGTACCCCCGTGAGCTCACCTGGGTTGTCGGCGTGCTGATATTCCTGATCGTGATGGGCTTCGGATTCACCGGCTACCTTCTCCCCTGGGATCAGAAAGCCTACTGGGCAACAGCCGTCGGCACCAACGTGGCCGGCTCCCTCCCTTACGTCGGCACCTTTGTCCTTAAGGTCCTCCGTGGTGGTAGCGACCTGGGAGCCGTAACCCTCACCCGCTTCTATGCGATCCACATGCTGATCCTGCC
>JACQUE010000026.1 GCA_016210425.1 Chloroflexota bacterium
AAGTAAAGCCGCAGCAGTCGGGGGCCGATCCGGCGACTGTCCACGGGAGTAATCTCCAGCACGACGACCCTCCCACCGGGGCGGACAACCCGGGCCATCTCCGAAAAGGCGCGCCGCAAGTCGGCCACGTTGCGCATCGCGAAGCCCGACGTGGCGCACATGAAGCTATCGTCCTTTAGGGGCAGCGCCAGCATATCGCCCAGTGCCCAGGTCAGCGGTCTGCCTGGTTGCACTCGCGCTTCCTTGGCCCACGCCAGAGCCAGCATCTCTGGAACGAAGTCCACCCCGACCACCGCCTGGGCCTCGGCACGGCGGGCCAGCTCGAAAGCCAGGTCTCCGGTACCCGTGGCTAGGTCGAGCGCCAGGCCGGGCGCGAGCCCCCGCGTCGCTAGTTGCGCAGCCAGGCGGCGCCAGCGCCTGTGCATCCCCGCCGTCATGACCGTGTTCATGAAATCATAGCGCCGGGAGATGCGTGCGAACATGGCAGCCACACGCTGCGCCTTCGCTTCGCCGTCTAGGCCGATCGTAGCTGCACCCCCTTGTGCACCGGAACGCGCCAGGTCACAGCGCTTTCAGTGATGCTAGGCAACGCGCTTGGGTCCTTCATCATTAGAATGTCCCGAACCTGCTCAGTGCAACCCCCGCTGCCAACAGCAGCCCGAACCACCCGTGAAGTCGCGCTGCCTGCTTGAGCGCCACCGCCAGCGCCGGGCGGTCCTGACCACGCCATGCCATCCGCAGCATCTTGACTGCCTGAGCCAGGGCCAGAAGTGGCAGCAGAGCCAACAAGCCTTGCCGTCCGGCTCCGGCCAGGGCCAGAAGCCACAGGAAGGCTATCCCCACCAGAAACGTACACACCCATCGTCCGAACTGACGGCCGAAAAGCGTCACGGGGCTGGTCTTGCCGGCGGTGCGATCTTCCTCCATGTCGCGAAGGTCGTTGGTGGCCAGGATGGCGGTCACCGTGCACGCTACCGGCACCGATAGCAACAGTACGTCGAGGGTGAGGGCACGGGCGTGGACGTAGTAAGTGCCCATGACCATGACCGGGCCCATGAACATGAAGACCAGTGGCTGGCCGAGGCCGAGCGTCCCCAGCGGCCGAGGACCTCCCGCGTATAGATAGGCCACGGCCACGCTCGCGAGACAGGTCACAAGGATCGGCCAGCCGGTCACGCTCACGAGGTACAAGCCGACCACCGCGGCCGCCCCGAAGGAGGCAATAGCGCCGCGCTTGACCGCAGCACCGGACAGCAGGCCCCGGGCGATGACCTTGTAGGGCGCCAGCAGCTTCTCCCTGCCTTCCGGCCGGGCATGGTCGGCGTATTCGTCCACCAAGTTTGTGCCCACCTGGACCAGTACGCTGGCCACAAGCGCCAGAACGAACAAGCCCGGGCTGGCCCTCCCCTCCTTGAAGGCCAGCGCCGAGCCGACCAACACAGGAACGATAGACGCGGAGAGAGTGAACGGCCGCGAGGCCCAGTACCAGGCAACCACGTTCTGCCGCAACATCTGCCCAGCGGATGTTCTGGCAGTTGACGCCGGGCGTTCGGTCCGTGCGCCGGTCATCGACGCACTATGTCGGTAGCCATGCAAGTCCCTCTCGCGCTGCTACCACGGGTGCTTGCGAAAGCGCGAGAAGTCGGGCTCGCGCCTCTCCAAGAATGCTTGAGTACCTTCTTTGCATTCATCCGTGCCGTAGTAGAAGGCAGTTGCCCCATGGGCCAGGTTCTGGATGCCGTAAACATGATCGGTGTCGGCGTTGAAGGCGTGCTTGAGAAAGCGCAACGCCGTTGGGCCGCGCTGTAGGAGCTCCCTGGCCCAGGACATTACCTTGTCCTCCAGTTGGTCCGGCGGGACGACGGCGTTGACGAGTCCCATCTCCAAGGCCTCGTTCGCCGAATAGCGCTGGCACAGGTACCATATCTCCCGCGCCTTCTTCTCGCCCACGATGCGGGCCAGGTAGATGGCGCCAAACCCGGCGTCGAAGCTGCCGTACTTGGGCCCGATCTGGCCGAACGCCGCCCGCGTCGAGGCGATGGTCAGGTCGCACAGGACGTGGAGGACGTGCCCGCCGCCGATAGCGTAACCGTCGACCATGGCGATGATCGGCTTGGGAATCTCCCGGATCAGCCGATGCAGGTGCGTCACCTGGAGACGCACTGCGCCGCCTGTATCCTCGTAACCACCGTCGCCGCGCACCCTCACGTCTCCGCCGACGCAAAAGTGGCCCTGGCCGCCAAAGACGACAACCCCGACGTCGTTGTCGTTCCAGGCGTCCTGAAAACCGGCCCGCAGCTCGTCGATGGTCAGCGGGCGGAAGGCATTCAGTACCTCCGGACGGTTGATGGCTATCCTGGCGATGCCATCCCTTTTCGAGTAAAGGATATCCTGGAAATCGGCCATATATAGAACCTCCGGTTACACCTGATTCGGGCCGAAGTCAAATCACGCCCGCAACCTTCAGTGAGTCCAGCTCCCGCTCTGAGAGATTGAGCAGGTCCGACAGCACCTGTCGCGTGTGTTCGCCCAAGCGCGGCGAAGGCCCGGCCGGCCCGGTGCGGCTATCGCTGAACTTGAACGGGCTATTGGCGACCCTCCACTCGCCAGCGGAGCTATGTGGGATTCTGGCCAGCATGCCCCGGTGCATCACCTGCGGGTCGCCAGCCACGGCTTTGACATCGTTCACCGGGCCGCAGGGGATGCCCGCCTGTGCAAGGACCGCCAGCCAGTGGGCGACAGGTCTCCACCGAAAGATGTCGCTCAGGGCGTCGCTGAGGGCGTCGACATGCTTCGTCCTGCTATGGTTGTCGGTGAAGCGAGAGTCCGCCGCCAGGTCCGGGCGGCCGACGGCCTCGCAGAAGCGGCGCCACGTACCCAGGTCATTGGTGAGGAGCGCCACCACGAAATAGCCGTCCGCGGCGCGGAAGGCTTGGAAGGGTGTCGCGGCGGGATGGCGCGAGCCTAGGGGCCCAGGCACCTGGCCGGTGGCAAAATAGCGGGAGAAGGCATTCTCCATCATTGTTACCTGGCAGTCTAGCATGGACATATCGATGTACTGCCCCTGGCCGCTGGTCTGCCGCTGAAACAGCGCCGACACGATGGCCAGCGCTGCGAAGGCCCCGGCTACGCTGTCGCCCAGGGATGCGCCGGGGCGAATGGGCGGGCCGCCGTACTCGCCGGTGACGCTCATTATGCCTCCAATGGCCTGCACAATGACGTCCAGTGCCGGACGCAGCGCCTCTGGCCCGTCCTGGCCAAAGCCCGATATGCTGGCGTAGACCAGGCGCGGGTTCAAACCCTTCAGGCGCTCGTAGTCAAGGCCGAAACGGGCCATCGTCCCCGGCACGAAGTTTTCCACCAAGACATCAAAATAAGGCATTAGGGTGCGGAAGAGGCGCTGTCCCTCTTCCCCGGAGATGTCCAAGGTGATACTCTTTTTACCACGGTTCACGCTTATGAAGTACGCGCTATCGTCTCCCACCCGCGGACCCAGGTCTCGGGCCGGGTCGCCATCGCCGGGCCGCTCCACCTTGACCACCTGGGCCCCCAGGTCGGCCAGCAGCATGGTGCAAAATGGGCCGGAGAGGATACGGCT
>JACQUE010000027.1 GCA_016210425.1 Chloroflexota bacterium
ATGCAGCAACGGGTCTCTGTCGCGCGCGCCCTGGCCATCGATCCGCAAGTGCTGCTGATGGACGAACCCTTTAGCCACCTGGATGAGCTAACGGCGCGAAGCATGCGATCCGAACTATTGAAGATATGGGAATCCGAGAGAAAGACCGTAATCTTCGTCACCCACAATGCACACGAGGCCGTCTTCCTAGCCGACAGAGTCATAGTCCTCACCGACAAGCCGACAAAGGTGCGAGAGGTCCTACATATAGACATCCCTCGCCCCCGTGACTACGAGGACCCGGCTGTCATCGGCCTTTACAGGAGGAGCATCGAGGTGGTGATGGAGGGGGGCAAACGATCTCTCTAAGGTTTGTCCGAGCGCCGCGATCCGTTCACCTCACCATGTCTGAATAGGACCGCGCCGGTATACCTTAGGCTAAGAGACTGGCTGCCGAGCCTGGATTCGAACCAGGACTAGGGGATCCAAAGTCCCCTGTGCTACCCTTACACAACTCGGCACCGTGAAGTTAGTGCCGAAGGTCGGGCTCGAACCGACACGGGAGTCGCCCCCCAACAGTTTTTGAGACTGTCGCGTCTACCAGTTCCGCCACTCCGGCATGGAGCGGAAGACGAGGTTCGAACTCGCGACCCTCTCCTTGGCAAGGAGATGCTCTACCGCTGAGCTACTTCCGCACACAGCCAGATAATAACCCACTTGCCCTGCTCCTTTCAAGAGACTTCCCCTTGCTCCAAAGCCGTCCACAGGGGTACTCTGTTGTGAGGATAAGGACAAACGACGGTTGAGGGCCAAGGGTGAGATATGCCGGACGAGAAGGACGGCTGGAGCAAACAGGAAGCCGAAGAGGAGCAGATCGAAGGGGCACCGAAGCCGCCGCAGGATGACTCGACCCCCGATGGAAAGAAGGAAGCGCCGCCCCGCTTCGAGCCGGAGCTGGAATGGCGGGAGACTCACGCCGGCAGACACGCGGGCGACCGCTTCGTGCGTGTGGTCAGGCCCGCCGCTGAGACTTTCGAGCGCGTAGCGCCGGGGACGGTGCGCGCCAAGCCGGCAGCCACGGCGCCGCGCAGTCTCTTGGGGCGCCTCTTCTCCGCCGCCAAGGCTGCCCTCATCGGCCCGCCACTGCGCAGCGAGCAGATCATCCACGAGCGCCTAACCAAAGTCAAAGGCCTAGCGGTCCTCTCGTCGGACAACCTCTCTTCCGTAGCGTATGCCACAGAAGAAATACTATTGGTACTAGTACTGGCCGGGACATCAGCCCTCACTCTGGCATGGCCCATTAGCCTGGCCATCGCCGCCCTCATCGTGATCGTCGCCTTCTCCTACCGCCAGACAATCAAGGCCTACCCCCAAGGGGGCGGCTCTTACATCGTTGCGAAGGACAATCTAGGGACCTGGCCAGGGCTGGTGGCCGGAGGCGCACTGCTCGTCGACTACGTCCTGACTGTAGCTGTGAGCACGACGGCCGGTGTCGCCGCCATCACCTCGGCTTTCCCAGATCTCTATCCGGAAAGGGTGCTCTTTGGAGTAGGCTTCGTCGGCCTAATAATGTTGGGCAACCTGCGAGGCGTGCGCGAATCGGGCACCATTTTCTCTGTGCCGACATACCTGTTTATCGGCAGCTTTCTCTTTATGATCGCACTGGGCATCTTTAAGATGGCAACTGGCAACCTGCAGCCTGCTGATCTTGCCTCGCAACAAGAAAGCTTGACCCAGTCTTTGACGCTTTTCCTTTTATTGCGCGCCTTCGCGTCAGGATGCGCAGCTCTCACAGGTATTGAGGCGATCTCCGATGGCGTTCCCGCCTTCCAACCCCCAGAGGCCAAGAACGCCGCTACAACCCTCTCCTGGATGGCCGCTATCCTGGTGACGATCTTCCTAGCCATCAGCTTTCTGGCCACTCGCCTCCACGTAGTACCCTCCGGGCAGGAGACAGTCGTGTCCCAGCTCGCCGCGCACATATTGGGAGGCAAGTCTTCGGCTGGTTACTTCATAGTCCAGGCGACTACGGCGGCGATCCTAGTGCTCGCGGCTAACACCGCTTTCTCGGATTTTCCGCGCCTCTCCTTCTTCCTTGCGCGCGACCGCTTCTTGCCGCGCCAGTTCATGTCGAGAGGAGACAGGCTGGCACTATCGACAGGGATCAGCATATTGGCCCTGGCCGCCGCCCTCCTCATCGTGATCTTTCAAGGCGACACCCATGCCCTCATTCCTCTCTACGCAGTGGGTGTCTTCACGGCCTTCACCCTGTCGCAGGCCAGCATGGTCAAGCGCTTCTGGACAAGGCGCGAGCCTGGCTGGAGCCATAGCATGCCCATTAGCGCTATCGGCGCCACCACGACGGGCCTGGTGCTGATCGTGCTCACCGCCACCAAGTTCGCTGATGGGGCCTGGATGACAATACTCCTGATCGCAGCTCTTATCGCGATGTTCCGGGTCATCGAAGGGCACTACCATCGAGTAGACAAGCAGTTGCACCAGGAGATGGCGGAGCTTTCGCTGCCCAAGCCCAAGGAGCCGGTGGTGCTGGTGCCGGTGCCCGAGATTAACCGGGCGGTGATGAAGGCCGTGGCCTACGCCCTCTCCATATCCAGGAACGTCGTGGGCGTGCACGTCACCGACGACCTGGAGGAGGCGCAGAACCTGCGCCAGGCCTGGCAACAGAACGTCAAGAACGTGCGGCTGGTGGTGCTGGAGTCGCCCTACCGGCTGCTGGCGCCGGCGCTGCGCGCCTACCTGGACGCCCTGGATAAGGCCAGCCCGGGGCAGGAGATAACGGTGGTGGTCGCGGAGGTTGTGCCGGCGGTCTGGTGGCAGCGGCTGCTGCACCGGCGCACGGCGCGGCGCATCGAGGGGATGCTGCGCAACCGCCCCAACGTCGTGGTGACGCACATCCCGTACCATCTGGAGCGTTAAGGGGGCGCAGGCTTCTCGCGGTTCACTCTATCGTAACGACTGTATATTCAATGCCACGGCGTTTGCACCATATTTACGCAGCCTTCCGCCCGCGTTTGACCTCGTCGGTGTCCGTGCGACTTGGGTCTTTTATCTCAATGGGTACGTTTCGGTGGTCCACGTACTCCACGAGGAAGTCAGGACCGTAACGCGGCATATGTTTCTGTCGAAGCCGTAGCGCGCCTTTAGCGCTCGTCCTTCCTCCCCCGGTTTACAGAGAATCACCCCTGGGTGACAGAAAAAACACCCTAGAGGGGGACTATCATTCATCCCAGCCCTGGATTAACCTTGCCTATAGATATGCGGCGACATGCGA
>JACQUE010000219.1 GCA_016210425.1 Chloroflexota bacterium
GGATTGGCGATCTCGTAGTCAGCGGAGGGCTGGATGTCTCCAGCCGTCACCTTGCCTTCGCCGGCCACACCGAGCACCAGTTTGCCCGGCCTGTCCGACAGCGCCCGCAGCCGAATCTGCTTAATGTTCAGGAGGAGGTCAGTCGTGTTCTCTTTAACGCAAGGAATGGTCGAGAACTCGTGCTGGACCTCTTCGACCTTAACCCAGGTTATCGCGGCGCCGGTGAGAGAGCCCAGCAACACCCGGCGAATAGCGTTCCCAAGGGTTATGCCGAATCCGCTCTCCAGGGGCTCCACGACGAAACGCCCGTGATCCCCTTGCGTTCTCACTTCAATTTTCGGGGTTACCAACTCCACCAAAAGGTGCCTCCTTGCAAAGGGAGCTTGCACCAAGCAATTCCTGCTTGGGCTGGCGCTAGCTTAGCGTGAGTAGTACTCGACGATGGCCTGCTCGTTGATCCGAGGGTCCATCTCCTCCCGAGGAGGAGTCGAAATGACCCGGCCGGTCAGGTTATCCACGTCGACGCTCACCCAGGAGGGTATGCTCCGGCCCTTGATACTGGCCTTAGCGATCTCGTACGGCTCTTCGCCGATGCTCACCGGCGCCCAGGCTATCACATCCCCTTGCTTGACCTCGCAAGAGGGGATGTTGGTCGGGCGGCCGCTGAGCAGGAAGTGGCCGTGGCGCACGAGCTGCCGCGCCTGGCGGCGAGACTCCGCGAATCCCATCCTGAAGACGGCGTTATCAAGCCGCATCTCCAAGATCTGGAGCAGGTTGAGTCCTGTCGCGCCTGCGCGCCGCTCCGCCTCATGGTAGTGGCGCCGGAACTGCTTCTCCAGCACCTCGAAGGTGTAGCGCGCCCGCTGCTTCTCACGTAGCTGCAAGCCGCGCTCGGAAACCTTGGGCCGCCGCCGCGACGTCCCGTGCTGACCGGGTGGCCCGGAGCGTTTTTCTGCGGCGCACTTTGCGCTGAAGCACCGGTCGCCCTTCAGCAGTAGCTTATCGCCTAAGCGCCGGCAAAGCCGACATACAGGCCCCGTATAACGGGCCATTCATACCTCCTTGTTAGCTGCCCAAAATATTATACACGCCTGCGTTTTGGCGGTCGACAGCCGTTGTGCGGGACAGGAGTGACGTCCCTGATGCTGATAATCGTGATGCCCGCGGCCTCGAGAGCCCTGATAGCGGCCTCCCGGCCGCTGCCCAAGCCCTTGACCAACACCGCCACCTGACGCAGCCCGTTCTCCATGCCCTTGCGCGCCGCCGCCGACGCCGCCATCTGCGCGGCATAGGGCGTGCTCTTTCGGGAGCCCTTGAAGCCGGCGGCTCCAGCGCTGCCCCAGGCGATGACGTTGCCCTGCGGGTCCGTCAGCGTTATCACTGTATTGTTGAACGTCGACTGGATGTAGGCGCGCCCGCGGGGTACCGACTTGCGCTCCCGCCTCTTCGTCCTCGCCGCCTTCTTTCTTGGTTCCGGCATTATTCTTCCTTTCTATCGAAAGCCGGGGGAAACCCCTGGCCCGGCTGTTACTTCTTGGCAACCGAGCGGCGGCGTCCGGCCACGGTCTTGCGGGCTCCGCGCTTGGTGCGGGCGTTGGTCCGCGTCCGCTGGCCGCGAGCGGGCAGCCCGCGACGGTGGCGGAGGCCCCGGTAGCAGCCGATCTCCGTCAGCCGCTTGATGTTAAGGCTGACCTCACGGCGCAGGTCTCCCTCAACAGTGTACTGCTTATCGATCACCTCACGGATGCGGTTGACCTCTTCCTCGGTCAGCTCACGCACCTTCGTATCGGGATCGATCCCGGTCTGATGCAGGATCTTGATGCTGCTGGTTGAACCGATACCGTGTATGTAGGTCAGAGATACGCCGACCTTCTTGTCCCTTGGTACATCGACTCCTGCGATTCTAGCCATAGGTCTCTCCTTCGATTGACAGGCGCCGCTAGCCCTGGCGCTGCTTGTGGCGCGGGTTCTCACAGATCACCATGAGAACGCCCTCTCGCTTCACAAGTTTGCATTTCTCGCAACGCGGCTTGATTGAGGCTTTTACTTTCACGACGCCTACCCCCTATAAGCAAATAACGAGCTACTTAAATCGATATGTTATCCGGCCGCGGGAGAGATCATAGGGCGAAAGCTCAACCAGTACCCGGTCGCCGGGGAGGATACGGATGAAGTGAAGCCTGATCTTGCCCGAGACATGGGCCAGGACCTTGTGGCCATTAGCCAACTGCACCCTAAACATAGCGTTCGGCAGCGACTCCAGGACCACTCCCTCAACTTCGATGCCATCCTTCTTCGGCATAAACCTCCCGCAAAACCTTCTGTCCAGGCATCCCGCCCTAGGGCAGGGTTAGAACCTCGGCTCCACCATCCGTGATAACAATAGTATGCTCAAAATGGGCCGAGAGGGAGCCATCAGCCGTCACGACGGTCCACCCGTCCTCAAGCGCCCTCGTCCGCCAGCCGCCCACGTTAACCATTGGCTCCAGGGCCATCGTCATGCCCTTGCGGAGGAGGACGCCTTCCCCGGGGTTACCATAGTTGGGCACCTGAGGGTCCTCGTGCATCTGCCGGCCAATGCCATGTCCTACGTACTCCCGCACCACCGAGAAACCTTTGCTCTCAGCGTGGCGCTGGATGGCCGCCGAGATATCCCCCAGATGAGCCCCCGGCTTTGCCGCGGCGATACCATTCTCCAGGGCTCCACGCGTCGCCTCAATGAGCTCACGACCCTGCCGACTCACCTGACCCAAGCCGACCGTCACGGCAGCATCGCCCTGGAAGCCCCGGTAGATGGCCCCCAGGTCCAGGCTCACAATATCGCCATCGCGAAGGACCCGCTCCCCAGGGATGCCATGCACTACTTGCTCATTGACCGAGACACATACGTAGGCCGGATAGCCCCGGTAGTCCTTGAACGAGGGAATGCCGCCTCGCTTCTCTATCTCCTCGCGGGCAATGTCATCGAGCTCGCGGGTCATCATGCCGACCCGCAGGGCCCCTGCGAGGGTAGCCAGGGTCTCAGCAACGATCCGCCCCGCCTCCCGCATCAGGCCGATCTCATTGGCCGACTTGATCTCTATTCCCATCTATTAAAGTGCAGCGCCCTCCCCGCTCTGAAGCTAGCTTCTAACCAGCGTCGCCAGCATCTCCCTGCCCACCACCTCCACGTCCTGCTCGCCGTTGACCTCCAACAGCTTGCCGGCCCTCTCGTAGTAGCCGATGAGGGGCGCTGTCTGCCGGAAGTAGACGCCCAGCCGGTTGCGGGCCGTCTCGATGGTGTCGTCCGCACGCTGGTAGAGCTCGCCTCCGCAGCGGTCGCACTTGCCCACCACCTGCGGCGGCGCGCTGACCATATGGTACGGTGTCTGGCATTGGCGACAGATCCAGCGTCCGCTGAGCCGCCGCAGCAGCTCCTCCGTCGAGACCTTTATGTAGAGCACCTTGCCGATGGCCTTGCCCATCTCAGCAAGGGCCGCGTCCAGGGCCACCGCCTGCTCCACGGTCCGCGGGAATCCGTCCAGGATGACCCCTTTGGCGCAGTCCGGACGGCTGATGCGCTCCAGCACCATCCGGATCGTGACATCATCGGGCACAAGCTCACCACGGTCCATATAGGACTTGGCCAGAAGGCCTAGCTCGCTGCCGGAAGCCGCCGCCTCGCGGAAGATATCGCCGGAGGCGACATGCGCCAGCCCGGTCTCCTTCGCCAAGGTCACTGCCTGGGTACCCTTACCGGCGCCAGGCGCTCCCAAAAGTATTATGTACAGATCCGTCCCCCTCCGCTCAACTCGCTGCCCGCACGGGCGACTGACCTCACCTGATGAACCCCTCGTATTGGCGCATCAGAAGTTGCGCCTCGAGCTGTTTCATTGTCTCCAGCACCACGCCGACCACAATCAGCACGGAAGTGCTTTGCAACTGCAACGTTCGCACATCCGTGATCTGTTGAGCTATGAACGGCAAGATGGCGATCAGCCCCAGGAACAGGGCTCCCGCCCAGGTGATGCGAATAAGCACCCGGTTCAGGTATTCCGCCGTCGGCCGGCCCGGCCTGATGCCGGGCACAAACCCGCCGTTCTTCTGCAGGTTCTCCGACAGGTTCTGCTGCTGGAAGATGACCATCGTGTAGAAGAAGGTGAATACCACCGCCAACAGGAAATAGCCCAACCAGTAGATGATCCTCTGCGGGTCGAACCAGCCGCTGACGCGGGTCGCCAGCTCCGCGATCGCGGAGTTTCCAGCCGTCTGGAAGTAGCTGGCGATAGTACCCGGGAAGATCATGATCGACATGGCGAAGATCAGTGGGATCATGCCCGCCGCGTTAACGCGCAGCGGTATGTGGCTGGCCCCGCTCTGGCGGTACATGCGCCCGCCCCTGAAGAGGCTACGAGCGTATTGCACCGGGATGCGCCGCTGCGCCTCATGGAAGATGACGATGAAGAACACCATCAGCACGGCGATAACCAGGTACGACAATAGGCCTGTGAAGTTGCCCTTGGCAATGAGCCCCTGTCCCACATACGTGGGCAACGTCGCCACGATGCCTCCGAAGATGATAATGGAGATGCCGTTGCCGATACCGTTCTCCGTGATGAGCTCGCCGAGCCAGACGGCGACGGCCGTTCCGGCCGTCATCGACACGATCATGGCCACCGTTAGCAGCAGCGAGCCGCCCGAGAATCCGAAGTCTGAGAGGGCCCCCTGGCTGCGCAGAAGTGCCAACTGGCCATAGCCCTGCAGGGCGGCGAACGGTATCGTCAGCCAGTGGGTGTACTGGTTCAGCTTGGTGCGGCCCGATTCGCCCTCCCGTGAGAGCGCAGTCAGGCTGGGCACAATCGGCACCAGAAGCTGGATGACGATGGACGCCGTGATGTACGGATAAACGCCCATGGCCGCGATGCTTAGCTGCCGCAAAGCGCCGCCGCTAAAGAGATCCAGGAAGCCCAGGAGCTGGTTCTGGTCAAACAGGTTCTCAAGCTGCTTCGTGTCCACGCCCGGGACGGGTATATGGGCCATGAAGCGATATATTATCAGCAATGCGAAAGTGAAGAGGATCTTCTTTCGCAGGTCAGGCTGAACGAAGGCCTCCAGCACTGCTGTGAGCAGGCGTGGCCTAGATTGCTGTCTTTGCGTTTGCTGGTACATACGGAGTTTCCTCGGCTACGCCGCCCGCAGCCTCGATCTTCTGTTTGGCGGATGCGGAGAACTTGTTGGCCTTGACCACCAGCCGGCGGTCAAGCCCCCCCTCGCCCAGTATCTTCACCGGCGCGCCCTTGCGGACGAGGCCCGCGCCAAGAAGGGCCTCTGGATTAACCTCGGCCCCCTCGGGGAATGCCTTAAGCTGGCTCAGATTGACGACCTCGTACTCGACTCTGAATATATTCGTGAAGCCGCGCTTGCGGGGCATGCGCTTAATTAGCGGGAGCTGGCCGCCCTCGAAACCGCGCCGGACGGTCCCCCGGGCCTTCTGGCCCTTGGTGCCCCGGCCGGACGTCTTACCGTGGCCGCTGCTGTCGCCGCGCCCTACGCGCTTCGGCTTGTGTTTGGCGCCCACTGGGGGGCGCAGTTCGTTCTGCTTCACTGTCTGCTCTCCGGCGCTGTCTCGCCTATCTCCTCCACCTTTACGAGGTGGCGGACCTTGACGACCATGCCCCTGACGGAAGGGGTATCGTCGTGCTCCACGGTCTGGTTAAGCCGGTGTAAGCCCATGGCCCGGATGGTCCGTTTCTGGTCCTCCTTCTGGCCGATGGCGCTCTTGAACCAGGTTATCCTCAGCCTACCCACCGCCGGCACCCCCTACACCCGCCAGCCGCTTGCGCCGCGCTACCGCCGCCTCAGGGTCCCTCAAGGAGGACAGGCCGGTCACCGTTGCCCGCACCACGTTGACGGGGTTGGAACTGCCCAAGGACTTAGCGAGTATATCCTTGATCCCCGCCACCTCAACGACGGCCCGCACGCCGCCGCCGGCGATGACGCCCGTGCCGGGCGAGGCCGGTTTGAGCAACACCTTGGCAGCGCCGAACTCCGCCATCACCTCGTGAGGGATCGTCGTCCCCCTGAGCGGGAGACGGACGATGTTGCGACGGGCGATGTTGTTTGCCTTGCGGATAGCCTCCGGCACCTCGTTCGCCTTGCCCAGGCCGACCCCGACGTAGCCGCGCGTATCGCCGACTACGACCAGGGCGCTGAAGCTAAAGCGCCGGCCGCCCTTGACCACCTTCGAGACGCGGTTTATGAATACCACCTTCTCGGTCAGGCTCAGTTCCTTGATGTCGATTGGTCCCTCTGTTTCCTGCATAGGTTTTCCTTGCTAGAAAATCAGGCCTTCAGCCCGGCATGCTTCGGCCAGCGCCTTCACCCGGCCATGGAACTTGTATCCGCCCCGGTCGAAGACCACCGAGGTTACCCCCTTGTCCTTCGCTCTGCGGGCAATCAGGGCGCCGGTCAGCGCCGCCTTCTCCGTCTTATTCTTGCCGTCCACCTGGCTGGCCAGTTCCTTCTCCAGGTCGGAAGCTGCGGCCATGGTCTCCCCACGCTCGTCGTCGATGATCTGGGCGTGGATATGCGACAGGCTCCGGAACACGCTCAGCCGTGGCCTGCCTGCCGTTCCCTTAACCTGCTTCCTGATCCTCAGGTGCCGCCTCCGGCGAGCAGCCCTGGCGTCCCTAGAGTGGGCCACAGCTCCTACCTCCTACTTACGGCCGCCCGCTTTGCCGGCCTTGCCGGCCTTGCGGCGGACCTGCTCGTCCCTGTAGCGGATGCCCTTGCCCTTGTAGGGCTCGGGGGGACGCAGGCTACGGATATTGGCCGCCATCTGGCCCACCCTCTCCTGGTCCACGCCGATGACCGTGAGGCGGTTCGTACCCTCGACGGCCAGCTCCAGCCCCGGCGGCGGTATGATCTCTATCGGATGAGAGTAACCAAGCTGGAGGACCACCTTGGTCTCCGTTTTCTGAGCGCGATACCCCACGCCGACGATGTCCAAGCTCTTCTGGAAACCCGTTGATACGCCCAGCACCATATTGGCCACAAGCGTCCTGGTAAGGCCGTGCAGGGCCCTGTGGCGACGCGACTCTGTAGGACGCGTCACCGTCAGGATTCCGTTGTCCAGGGAGACGCCTATCTCCGGCGACAGCTCCCGCGTTAGCTGGCCCCGCGGGCCGGTCACGGTCACGTTAGACCCTTCTATGTTCACCTGGACCCCTGGCGGGATCGGTATCGGCTTCTTACCAACCCGTGACATCAAATGCTCCTACTGAAATTCGCTACCAGACGTAGCAGAGAACCTCGCCGCCTACGCGCCGGTGCCAGGCCTCACGGCCCGTCATCACGCCTTGAGGCGTCGAGATGATAGCGATGCCAAGGCCGCC
>JACQUE010000215.1 GCA_016210425.1 Chloroflexota bacterium
CAGCGTCAGCACTTCCTGGGCTGCCCGCTGCCAGGTGAAGCGCTTCGCCCGCTCCAGGCCCTTTTGGCGAAGCCGGGCCTGCAGCTTCCTGTCGCTTACGACGCGTCCGATGCCATCGGCGATGCTATCGATGTCCAGTGGGTCCACCAGCACTCCTGCATCGCCAACCACTTCCGGCAGAGCCCCGGCTCTGGCCGCAACAACCGGCGTGCCGCAGGCCATCGCCTCCACAACAGGCATGCCAAACCCCTCGAAAAGCGAAGGCATGATCAGAGCCGTGGCGCCCGCATAGAGGGCCGGAAGGTCCTCCTCAGGCACGAAGCCGGTGATAGTTACATCGCGGCTCACCTTGGAGAGGTGCTGCATGGTCTCCTCGGCGAACCACCCCACCTTGCCCGCGATGACCAGGCGGGCATCAACGTCGCCCCTCTCTCGGAGCTTGGCGTAGGCTTCCACGAGACGCCGCAAGTTCTTGCGCGGCTGTAAGGTCCCAACGTAGACTATGTAGCTCCCTGAGAGGGCGTAACGCTCCGCCACCTGCGCCATCCTCTGGGAACTCACCGGCTGAAAGAACTCCTCCCCGACGCCGGGGTAGATTACAGCCACCCGGTCGGACACCACATTGAGCTGCTTCACGATGTCGCTCTTGGTTGCCTCGGAGTCGGCGATGATGCGCGAGGCGGCGCGGGCGTTGTAGGCCGTGGAGTAGCGCAGGTATTTTCGGTCCCAGGCAGTATGGGCCTTGGGGTAGTAGAGATAGCCTAGGTCATGGACTGTTACTACGCTCCGCTTGGGATGGCGCAGGGGCAGAACGTGAGCGGGCACGAAGAGGATGTCGGGAGCATGCATCTGCATCTCGATGGACAGCCTGACGTGTGTCCAAAGGCGAGGAAAGGGCATCACCCTATGGGCGCACCTGGGCAACGATGGGAGCAACCCATCGGCGGGAGGCTGGTTGAAATATAGGGTGAACCTATCCCGAGCATGAGCCCCGCCGTCGGCACCTGCTATCTCCAGCAGGCTGCGGATGAGATGCAGCGAGTAGTTCTCCGTGCCGGTCCGCCTCTTCACGGCGGCCCGACTGGCGTCAATTCCGATGTGCAACTCCGACCTCGCTCAGCACCGATTTAACCCGCGGAGATGGCCCCCAATCTTGCGGAATATACTAGCATGGAGCCAGGGGCGCGGCAAGGCCGACCAAAGCTAAGCCAGCGAACGACCGTCGAGGAGATGGCAGGCCGCTCGCCACACCTCGTCTTCCTCGATGGCGGCCATGCAGGTGTGGCTCGCTCCTGAATCCCCTCCGGCGCAGGCAGGACACCCCTCGCTTTTGTAAAGCGTTATCGAGTTACGAGCAAGTGGCCCGTAGATGGCCGGATCGGTGGGGCCGAAGAGGGCCACGACGGGCGTCCCGACGGCTTCGGCAAGGTGCAGGGGACCTGAATCGCCGCCGACAAAGAGGCTACACAGAGAGTACAGTGAGGCAAGCTGCCCTAGCGTCGTCCGCCCTGTCACGTCGAGAGATCGCGCCCGCCATGCCGGCCCCAATGCCTCTCGGACCTCGTTGACCAGTTCGGCGTCATCCGCTGAGCCAGTGAAGATCAGGTAGCAGCTCGATGAGGCGAGGTTTGCCGCCAACGCCGCATACCTCTCTGTCGGCCAGCGCTTCGACGGCTGGAAGGTGCCCGGGTTGGCTCCGCCCGCGGGGTGGATCGCCACCACCCTGCTCTCCGCCTGGCGGTCCGGCCAGGCCTTATTGACTTGCTCCCGCGCCCAGGCCACGTCTCCCGCCGAAGGCACGTACTCCAGCCTCGGCTCCTTACACGTGGCCCCCAACATCTTCGCCACATCGAGATAGAGACGGGCCTCATGGGCGATGGCTAGTGGCTGGACCTTCAGTGATAGGGAGAAGCCGCGCCCGCCGCTATCGATGCCGACTCGGACTGGTATGCCAGCCAGCCAGGGCAGCAGGCTCCAGAGGGGGGACCTGTCCAGAACCACGCACGCCGCGAATCCCGCTCTGCGGAGACGGAGCGCCAGTCGCAGATAGGGGATGAGTCCCGGAGTCCGACCGTTGCCCGTATCTCCGAGGTCGAAGAGCCCGTCGAGATGCGGATTGCCCTCAAGCACCGGCCTCGACCAGGGGCCCACGGCGGCGCTGATGCGGGCATCTGGATATCGCGCTCTCAATGCCGCGATGGCGGGCGTGGCCATAAGGACGTCACCAATGCAGCAGGGCTTTAGGACCAGGATCGAGCGAGGAGAAAAGTCGGGACGGATGTGAGACCGGAATGGCGAGAAGACGAGGCTCAAGAGGCGGTAAGCCAGGGACAGGAGCAAAGCCATAGCCCCTTTCATCCGCGACAGCCCCGAGGCTAAGAGGGCGTCGGCAGCTTATGCCTCTCTCGGAGGGCGATAAGCCTTCGGGCCGAGGCAAGGGGCAGGTTTGTGTGGCCCAGCGGCACGCCGGCGCTGCTGTCCGGCCCGTGGAAGTCGCTTCCTCCGAGGGGTATCAGGCTGTGCCTTTCTGCCACAGCCAGAAGCTGGGACTGAAGCTCCGCGGGATAATCGGCATAGTACACCTCCATCCCGATAAGTCCAGCCGCTTTTAGCCGCTCCAGCATCTCATCAAGCTCAGGGATATCGCCCGGGTGGGCTAGGACCGGCAGCCCGCCATGCTCCGTCAGCAGACGCACCGCGTCCTCCGGCAGAAGCTTGTGCCGCTCGGCGTAAGCGGGGCCGTTGCGCCCGATCCACTTCTCGAAGGCCTCCCGCATGTCAGCCACATGCCCACGCTCCACCAACGCCTGGGCTATATGGGGCCGCCCGACGGCCCCGTCGCCTGCCAGCTCCTTCACACGCTCCCAGTCGATGGGCATGCCCAGGGCCGCCAGCTTCTCCACCATCCTCCGCGCCCGGTCTATTCGTGCTTCTCGGAACGTCTGGAGCGTCTCCTGGAACGCTTCGTCGCCATAGTCCATGTAGTAGCCCAGAACATGGACCTCGCCATTTGGCACATCCGTGCTCAGCTCGATCCCTGGGACAAGCGTCATCTCCGGGTGTCGGGCAACTTCTGCAAAAGCCTCCCCCAGGCCATCGGTAGAGTCATGGTCGGTGATAGCCAGGACCTTGACGCCCCTTCCTACGGCACACCGTACCAGCTCGGCGGGCGTTAACCTTCCGTCGGAAGCCGTAGTATGCGTGTGCAGGTCAGCTCCGCCGCTCATCGTATCTCCTCGTCGATTCGCACGATGCTGTTAGCCCTGCCCGTCGTCTCATCTATATCAACGAGGACAGAGTTGAGTAGGACGGGGCCGGTGCCCACCGATAGCCGGTGAGGCATCTGGGTCAGGAAACGCCTAAGCACCGATTCGGTGTCATCGCCAATCACAGAATTGACAGGGCCTGTCATACCCACATCACTCACGTACGCTGTCCGTTTCGGCAGGATACGAGCGTCGGCCGTGGGTACGTGCGTATGGGTTCCGAGGACGGCGCTTACACGTCCATCCAGGTACCAACCCATAGCCACCTTCTCCGATGTCGCCTCAGCGTGAAAGTCCACAATTATTATCGGCGGTATTTCCGGTATTTCCTCCAGCAGCCTATCCATCGTGCGGAAAGGGCAGTCGAAGGTGCCCATGAAGACGCGACCGATAAGATTCACCACCATGACCCCTCGATGGATCAGGTAGCCACGGCCGGGAACACCTTTCGGATAGTTGAGCGGGCGGACAATGGC
>JACQUE010000216.1 GCA_016210425.1 Chloroflexota bacterium
CTTGCAAGCTTATTTGACACTGTTAGCTTCGTACCGAGCAGGCAGTTCAGCAAATTCACGTATTCTAGTTGCACAAAATCATCCCCAAAGTGCAGCTGTGACCAATCGCCTATTTGATCCATCGCAATTTGAAGATCTCTAATCTTTTTCCAAGGCGATCTGCCTGGTGTGAATAGCCATGTGTCCTGTTCTGCAATAGCCTTCGCTATGAAATCCCTGTGCTCAGACCAGATAAAAGGCTGTAAGAGTGTGGCCGCTAGATTTCGTGCGTTCTCGGGGATATAGGCAAACTGGGTTGGCAGTAATGAGGTAGGAAGTCCCTTACCCACTAACTCCCGACGGACAATTACACCAGCAGCTAGGGCATTATCTATCTCTTGGTTAAGTCTCATCTGCTGTTCAACAGGAAGCGCTCCGGCCGCAGGGCGCCGATGTCCAGGTGCGTCTTGCCGTCGAGGATCAGCTCGGCGACGAGGCGGCCCGTGGCCGGCGCGTGCATCAGGCCGTGGCCGCTGAAGCCGACGGCGCATAGGAAGCCCCGTGGCTCCGGCAGCCAGCCCAAGATCGCCCGCTCGTCGGGCGTGATCTCCCGCAGGCCCGCCCAGCCGTTCATGATGCGCGCCTCCTCCAGCATGGGGAAACGGCGCGTCGCCTTGCGCACCAGATCGGGTAGCACCCTCCAGTCCATCCGGATGTGGCACTCCGGTGACGGCGTGGCATCGAAGGCGTTGAGGAGGATGCCGGGGCCCTCGCGGCGGCAGGAGAAGCCGAGGGCCTGGTCGATGATAAGGGGCATATCGCCACGAATGCCGTCGAAGGGGGCCGTAACGAAGATGTGGCGTAGCTTGGGGACTACGGGGATGTCAACGCCGGCCATACGGCCCACCATAGCCGCGAAAGGCCCGGCGGCGTTGACGACGATCTCCGTGGCGAATGCCCCTCCTGCAGTAACCACGCCCGCGATGTGTCCGCGCTCCACATTGATGCCCGTCACCTCCGTCTCTTCTCGGAAGCGCACGCCCAGCCGCTTCGCGCCCCTGGCGAAGCCCTGGGTCGCCTCGTGAGGCCCCAGGAAGCCGTCGCTGGGGCAGAAGGTGGCCCCGGTGAGGTCATCGACGCGCGCGTCGGGCAGCATGGCCTGGACCTGCTGCGGCGTCAGGAGATCGGTCTCCACGCCCAGGCTCCGCTGCAGCATCACGTCGGCGCGGGCGCGCGCTATGTCCTCCTTGCTGCCATACAGGAAGAGGTAGCCCACCTGATGCAGGTCCGGATCGGTCCCTAGCTCCTCCTTGAAGCCCAGGAAGAAGCGCAGCGACTCCTGGGACATCCGTATCTCCGTCTCCCAGGGGAACTGCTGGCGCACGCCGCCCTGGCTCTTGGCCGTCGAGCCCTGGCCGAGGATGCCCTTTTCGAGGACTATGACGTCGCTGCAGCCGCGCTTCGCCAGGTTGTAAGCGATGCTGCAGCCGACGATGCCGCCTCCGATGATGACCACCTGCGCCGATTCAGGCATATACTTCACCCAGGAAGCTACTACCTTGTATTCTACACCAGATGCTACACTTGGCGCCGTAACCAGGAGGGGGAATGGAGCTTGGGACTAAGGCCAAGGGTACCTATGTCCTGCTGATGAGACTCCACCAGCCGGCGACCATAGCAGTCGCGCGCCTGGAGCTACGGCTCCCGCCGGGGCACTATGCCTACGTGGGCAGCGCCATGGGCGGCCTGGCCGGACGCCTTCGGCACCACCTGACGCCGCTATCGCGCAGCCACTGGCACATCGACCGCCTAAGGCGGTACGCGCCGGTAGAGGAGGTCTGGTGCGCGGAGACGGCGGCGCGAGAGGAGTGCGCCTGGGCGGGCGAGCTTCAGTGCAACGGAGGCGAGCCCGTGCCTGGGTTCGGAGCCTCCGACTGCCGCTGCCGCTCCCACCTCTTCCGCTTCCAGGCCCCACCCTCGCCGCAGGAGGTGCTCCCGCTGGCCACCCGACGCTTCGTTCTCCTGGGACTTACGCCCGCCGAGGCCGCCCGGTTTCTCAAGCTAGGGGAATTCCCCAATTGCAGTCGGTTCGATTCTGCCGAAAAATAGGACAGAACCCTTTCGAAAAGGGCGACCTGAGAAGTTCGGCAAGGGGTTTTCGCCTTACTTGGCAGCCTTCCGGGACAGGAGTTGACAAAGGCGTAATCGGCAATATAATTAGGCTATAATAGTAGGAAGATCGGTGGATTGCCATTAGCTCATCTGCCGGGAGCAGGTGAAGTCGAGAAGGGTAAGGCCCTCGAAAGGAGTGGCGATGAAACCAGGGACGCCCTTATCCATCCTCCTCGCGGGAATCGCCTTCGGTGGGCTTGCCGGGTGGCTAGCGGCCTACGCGATCAACGTCGTCTGGAGCGGTATGCCCTGGGCCGGATGGTTCTTCTTCGCAGCCATCATCCTGGTCATCTTCGTAATGGCCTGGGTGGTCAGCTTCCTGCTGCTCACCTTGCTGTGGCGCGGGGGGCTGCTACTTAGCTGCTGGCTGCTGCGCGTGCTCTCCCCTGTCTGGCCCGACTTCGCCGGCCTTGGTTTACGCCTGCGCACCAACCAGGCGCTCTGGCCGGCCTGGCCATAAACCTAGAGCCCAACTAGAGACGAAAGAGGCCAGGGTCAAACCCCTGGCCTCTCTTTATATCCTTTATTGCCTCACTATCCTCAAGCCATTTCCCGGAATAGCCGCTTGATGCCCTGGTCGAACCTGGCCGCCACCTGCTCCTCCATGCCCGGGTCCACTGGGTAGAAGCTGACGAGGTCGCGGCACCGCGCCACGACTTCGTCCTCCCCGCATCCCTGTCCTCGCAGAGCCTCCACGCGCCTCCACTGTTGCCGAAAGTAGTCCAGCGTCCGCGCTGCCTCCGCCTTATCGCAGACCAGGCCGTGCCCCGGCACCACGACATCCGTGTCCAGCCCCTGGATCACCTCCAGCGCCCGTATC
>JACQUE010000220.1 GCA_016210425.1 Chloroflexota bacterium
CCGCGAATTCCTGGAAACCTTCCATGACAATCCCGCATTCATTGCCGGCGGCCATCTCGCGGACGTCGTCTTTGAAGTGGCGCAGGCTGTTGACAGAGGATGTATGAATAACGCTGCCGGCACGCACAATTCGCGCCTGGTGGCCTCTGACCACCCTGCCATCCGTGATGTAGACGCCGGCTATACTGCTCTTACGGCCCACCTGAAAGACAGCCCGCACCTCAGCATGACCGTCCACCGCCTCGACGAAGACCGGCTCCAGCAACCCGACCATGGCCTTCTGGATATCATCGACAAGGTTGTAGATGACGGAGTAGAAGCGGATGTCTACTCCCTCGGCGTCAGCCAGACGCCTGGCTCCGGGCTCAGGCCGGCTGTTGAAGCCGATGACTATGGCTTTGGAGGCAATGGCAAGGAGGACATCCGATTCGGTTATGTTGCCGCTGCCGGAGTGAAGCACCTTCACCTTGACCTTGTCCGTGCTCAGACGCTCCAATGAGGCGCGAATCGGCTCGATACTCCCCTCCACGTCCGTCTTAAGAATGACGTTAAGCTCCTTGAGATGTCCCTTCTCTAGCTGCCCAAAAAGATCGTCCAGGCTGATGATCTTCGTCGGGGCAGCCGCTCGGCTCTGCTTCTCGTCCAGGTACTTCTGCACCAGCGCCTTGGCCGCCTTGTCGTCAGCCACCACCACCAGCGAGGCCCCCGCCTGAGGCACCGCATTTAGGCCTAGGATTTTGGCGGGAGTGGCCGGCTCTGCCCGCCGGACGTGCTTGCCCTGGTCGTTGAACATCGCCTTGACGTGGCCTGTGATGTCGTCCACAACGACTACATCCCCCACCTTCAGGGTGCCATCACTCACCAGCACGGTTGCCATCGGTCCCTTGGTATTGTCAAGAGAGGCTTCCAGGATCGTCCCCACCGCCCTGCGGCTGGGGTTGGCCTTAAGATCAGCTACCTCGGCGACCACAAGTAGATTGTCCAGAAGCTCGTTGATGCCCGTCTGCATCTTCGCGGAGACCGGCACGCAGATGACGTCGCCGCCCCACTCTTCGATAATGAGGCCATGGTCGGCAAGCTGCTGCTTCACCCGCTCAGGGTTGGCCTCGGGCTTGTCGATTTTGTTTATAGCCACAACGATGGGGACTCCGGCTGCCCTGGCGTGGTTAATAGCCTCAACCGTCTGAGGCATGACTCCGTCATCGGCGGCCGTGACCAGGACGGCGATATCAGTGACTTGGGCGCCACGGGCACGCATGGCCGTGAATGCCTCATGGCCGGGCGTGTCCAGGAAGGTGATCTTCTGGCCGTGAACTTCTACCTGGTAGGCGCCGATGTGCTGGGTTATACCGCCGGCCTCGGATTCGATGACGTTGGTCTTGCGGATGGCATCCAGAAGCTTGGTCTTGCCGTGGTCGACGTGGCCCAGAATTGTTACCACTGGGGGCCGATGGCGGAGTTGGCTTGCATCTTCGTAGACGAGCTGCTGGACCTTGGACGGGACAGCAGAAGCTTCGGGGGCACGCTTCTGTTCGACAACGTTGAACCCAAGGTCGGAAGCGACAATCGCCGCGGTGTCGAAGTCGATGGTCTGGTTGATGTTGGCCATCACACCGTTTTTCATCAGGACCTTAATGATTTCGACGGGGCTGGATTTGACAGCCTCGGCCAGGTCCTTCACCGTCAGGGTGTGCGGAAGCTCCAACTCCCCTGCCGACCCGTCCGGCATGGGTGCAGCGATCTCCGGCTGCTCGCTCTTTATTGCCTGAGCAGGCCGTGCCCTGCGGGGCCGTCCGTTTCTTATGGTACTACCTCTAGATCTCAATACAAGACTCCTCGCTACACCGTCGTTCTATCCTGATCCGTCAAACATCTCATGGCTAAGTCGCTCCAGCTCCGCCCGCCGTTCTCGTGATATAGATGTCTTGAGGGCCGCATCCAGCCGCTTGCCCTTCAACCCCAGCCGCCAGCATTCCTGCTTCTGGCAGAGATAAGCGCCACGCCCGGACCGCCTGCCCATGGTGTCTACCTCTACGCTGCCGTCTTCCGTGCGCACCAGCCTGATCAGCTCGCGCTTGGCTTTCTTCTCACGGCAGATCACGCACGTGCGCTCCGGTATATGCCTGGCCGGCCTGGCGATCATCGATTTCATCGATTCGGATTCTATCCTACCGCTTGTTCACCAGATAGCTGTAGTCGTCCTCTTCCTCTTCCTCGTATACAACGCGAGCCTTGTGGCCCTTCTTGGCCTTGGCTACAGGAGCGGCGCGCACCTCTTCCTCTTCCTCGCCCGGGCCGCGCTTCTTGCCCTTCTTGGCCGCCTTGCGCTCATCGCGCTCAGCAGAAGCGGGTAGGACCTCCTCAGCGAAGCGGATCTGGGGCTTCGGCAGCGCAGGCTCCGGCTGAGTCCACTCCACCGCAGGCTCAGCAGGCTTGGTCTCCTTAGCCTCCTGACGTGCCACGGCCGGTAATGCCGCCACCTCCTCATGCTCTTCGATAGCGGGGCTCTCTTCAGCCACTATGGCAGTTTCCGCCGCTACCGGCTCACCGGTTGCCGCGACAGGTTCGATCTCCGCCGCCGCAGGCGCAAAGGGTGACTCCTTCTCAGCCGCAAGGCGCTCCGCCAGGGCGGCAGCAGCCTCGGCCTCCTTGTGCTCGCGCTCGGCCTCGGCGGTCGACGCACTCTTGATATCGATGCGCCAACCGCTCAGCTTAGCAGCCAAGCGTACGTTCTGCCCCTCCTTGCCTATAGCCAGGGAGAGTTGGCGGTCGGGGACGACCACATTAGCCGTCTTCTCCGCATCTTCTATCTCGACGCTGGTCACCTGGGCGGGACTCAGCGCGTTGGCGATGAACTTCTCCTGCGATGGGTCCCACAGGACCACGTCAACGCGCTCGCCGCCCAGCTCGTTCACGATGTTCTGAATCCTGATGCCCCGCATGCCGACACACGACCCAACGGGGTCGACGCCATCTTGCCTGGCCCAGACGGCAACTTTGCCCCGATGGCCGGCCTCGCGGGCCACGGCCTTGATCTCAACGATGCCGTTGTAGATCTCGGGGACCTCCATCTCGAAGAGGCGGCGCAGCAGGTTGCGGTGAGTCCGCGAGACGATGACCTGGGGCCCCTTGTTGGAGCGGCTTACCTCCACAAGGTAGACCTTCAGGCGCTGACCGACGCGGTAGTGCTCCGTGCGCACCTGCTCGGCCAGAGGAAGAACGGCTTCGGTCTTGCCGATGTCGACGATGATCTGGCGGGGTTCGATGTGCTGAATTATGCCGCTGACGATGTCGCCCTCTTTGCCGGCATACTCAGTGAAGATAGCCTCGCGCTCGGCCTCGCGCAGGCGCTGCAATACCACCTGCTTGGCAGTCTGGGCGGCGATCCTGCCCGAGTTAAAAGGAGTTACCTCGATCCCGACAACATCGCCCAGTTGGGCCTGCTTGTTTAACTTTATGGCGTCGGGGAGGGATATCTCCAGCTTGGGGTCAGTCGGCTCTTCAACTACGGTCTTCTGGGCATACACCTTCACCTCGCCGGTGTTAGGCGTGATCTTCACCGCGATATTCTGGCTCCCTACCAGATTGTCCTTCTTGTAGGCAGATACAAGTGCCGCCTCAATCGCCTCAAAAACTATTTCCTTTGGCAAATTCTTCTCAGCCGAGAGCTGAGTGATAGCGATGAGGAACTCGTTCTTCATCTCGACCAATGACCTCCTGCTGTTTGCCGGCCCCCGTTCCTAACAAAAAAGTGGGCGCACACCCACTTCTCCAAAAGAGCTGTTTTACACCAGTACTATAGCACTAAGTGCCCCTCTTTGCAACCCCCGCAGCCTGCGGTGGCGCCTTCATCCTCGGCTATTTCCCTCACCCCTTCACTGAGGCCGCCCTACTTGCCCAGCCGGCTTCGAAGCCGCCTCTCCAGCTCCAGCCCCTCCACCAGAGGCAGGTCTAACCCTCGCCGGACAGCCTCCTTCGCCGTCCGGACCGCCCGCTGGTCGTTTGCGATTATCTTTTCCGCGATCTTGCGGGCAGTAGGGAAGAGTTCATCGCGAGGGACCACGCGGTTCAGCAGCCCTATGCCCAATGCATCCCTTGCCGCCACCATCTCACCGGTGATACAAAGCTGCGCCGCCATGGCAGGCGGGATGAGGCGAGGCATCGTCTGGGTGCCGCCCGCCGCCGGGATCATGCCAAGAGTCGTCTCGGGCAGGCCGAGGCGGGAATCGTCGCTGGCGATGCGGATGTCGCAGCACATGGCAAGCTCAAGGCCGGCGCCAAGGGCGTAGCCCTGGATAGCGGCGATGAGGGGTTTGGAAAAGGAGGCAAGGGTGCCCCATAGGTCCCGCTGCCAGCGTACCTGCCTGGCTATTACCGGCGACGGCGCCGTCCCAAACTCGGTGATGTCCGCGCCAGCCGAGAAGGCGCGGTCCCCAGCGCCTCGGAAGATCACCACCTGAACATCGGGATCATCACGTACAGCTCCGATGACCTGCCACAGCTCGTCGCGCATCCGGATGTTGATGGCATTGAGGGCGCGCGGCCGGTTGAGGGTCACAAGGGCGATGGAAGGGAGCTTATCGTAAAGAACGGTCTCGAAGGCGTTCATTCGCCTACTCCCCTGTGAAGACCGGCGGACGCTTCTCCAGGAAGGCCTTGAGGCCCTCGGCACGGTCCCGCGTCGTCTGCAGGAGGACGTTAAGGTCCATCTCAAAGCGCAAGCCCTGCTCAAGCGTCATCTCGGATCCACGGCGGACCACCTCCTTGGTATAGCGCAGGGCGATGGGAGCGCGTGTGGCTATCTGCTGGGCGAGATGCTCGGCGGACGCCTCCAACTCCGGCAGGGGGACCACGGCGTTGACAAGCCCAATACGGAACGCCTCAGATGCGTCGATGGTCTCAGCTGTGAGCAGAAGCTCCAGGGCTTTCCCCTTGCCCACCAAGCGCGGCAGCCGCTGGGTGCCGCCGCCGCTGGGGATCATGCCTATGGATGTCTCGGGGAGGGCGAACCGAGCGTGGTCCACGGCGATGCGGAAGTCGCAGCAGAGAGCGATCTCCAGACCGGCGCCCAGGGCATCGCCGTTGATGGCGGCGATGACGGGGATGGCGAGGGATGCCAGCGGTGAGAAGTCGGGCGGCTGGGCGGCAGTTAGAAGCTCATTGTCGAGGCCCAAGGAGAAGACGTTCCCAGAGGCACCAAGGATAGCCACGCGCACCGCCGGCTCGTCCACGATCCTCTGGCAGGCCTGCGCCAAATCTGAGAGCATCCGCTGATCGAGGCGGTTGACCGGAGGGCGATTGAGCGTAAGGTAGGCTAGCGGGCCGGCTACCCTGCATTCGACAGATCGGGCAGTTGACATAACTTACCCCCAAGGCGATAATCTCCTTCGTCTGAAACCAATAGTATATAGTGGCAGCGGCTTTCGCAACCGTTGCCCAGCAGCCCTGGTTGCGACATCTACGATGCGAACATATAATGGCCTCAGCACCACGGCCGCCACCAGGTCCCCTATCTCTTTGAAATGGAGCTAGCTTGCTAAAGAAACGGCGCTTCTGGATAGGTGCGGCCGGGAGCATCCTCTTCTTAGGTCTCTTTTTCTGGCGCACGGACCTGCGGGAGATGGGCAGGGCCTTCAAGGATGCGGACTATATATATCTCCTGCCGGCAATAGCCCTCTACTTCCTCAGCGTCTGGTTCCGCGCTATCCGCTGGTACTATCTCCTGGCGCCGATTCGGGTCGTGGCCTACCGCCGCCTCTACTCGGTGGTCTTCATCGGCCTCATGGCCAACAACCTGCTGCCCCTGCGCCTCGGCGAGCTGGTCCGGGCGTACATTCTCGGCGAGAAGGAGCGCACAAGCAAGGCGGCCATCCTGGGTACCATCGCCGCCGAGAGGGGCTTCGATGGCATCACGTTGGTGCTCTTCCTGGCAGCCGTGATGCTCCTGCCCTTCGTACCCCTGGAGCCCTGGCTGCGCAGCGTCGCCATCGTGGGCGCGGCCGGCTTCCTGGCCCTCCTGATCGTCTTTGGGTTGCTCGTTTACAACCGAGAGCGGGGCGCTGCCATTGTGGGAAAGCTCCTGGCTAAGGCGCCGGCCCGCTGGGCCCAGCCGGGGCAGCGCCTGTTCGAATCCTTCGTGTACGGCCTGGAGGCCCTGCGCCAGCCCGGCAAGGTGGCCGCCATCTTGATTGCCTCCTTCCTCATTTGGCTGGTCGAAGCGACCATGTACTACATCGTTTCTTTCTCCTTTCACCTCGACCTGCCCTACTATACCTTTATTATGGTCGCAGCAGCGGCTAACCTCGCCATCGCACTACCATCGACGCAGGGCGGCATCGGCCCCTTCGAGTTGCTGGCCGCTAAGACGCTGACCCTGGGCATCTTCGGCATCGCGCAGGGAGTGGCGAACGCCTACGCCATCGTCCTGCACGCGACGCTGCTGTTGCCTGTCGTCCTTGTCGGTCTAGGCTTCCTCTGGCTGGAGAACATGTCACTTGGGCAGGCGATCAGAGAGGAGGCCAGGGCGGGGCTGGTTGGGGATGCAGAGGTGCAGGCCTAGCACTATGGGGAGACCGGCCAAATGCACGTTGGAGTGATCGGTGGCGGCCTTGCCGGCCTCAGCGCCGCATACGACCTGGCGAAGAGCGGCCATCGCGTCACAGTCTTGGAGGCTTCACCGCAGCTCGGCGGGCTTGTCGGCACCTTCAAGGTTGGCGGCGAGCGCCTGGAGCAGTTCTACCACCACATTTTCATGAGCGACACGGAGGTCGTGCGTCTCATCGAGGAGTTAGGCCTGGGCAACCGGTTGGAA
>JACQUE010000218.1 GCA_016210425.1 Chloroflexota bacterium
CCTTGAAAATGAGTTGCCGTTGTATTCCTTCTAACTCGGTGGTTTTGACAAACACCAGCTATGGCCAGCAGTATTACAGTGGTCTTTGCTAAGGAGAACCGAACCAGAGGTCACCGCGGACATCAACAGCTTTCTTGATACCCTACTGCTTTTTAGGCTGGGGTCGATTATATCAGCAAAAACCGAACTTAGGCCAAAGTCGGTTCTAATTACTGGCGGCAAAACAACCTCGGGTCCACAAAACGTTAGATACAAATATGCCTTAACATCCGTCGACGTACCCGACTTAACTGCATTGTTTACGAAACTGAAGCCGTTGCTTCAGCAAATACACCGTTCGACTAACTCTGATGCATTCAGCATAGGTTGCCGCAGGTTCAAGGAGGCTCTACTCGAAGGGGGGACCTCCGAGGCAACTATTACGTCCGGGATTACGTGCCTTGAAGCGCTCTTGCTGGGCGCTGGCGAGAGACAGGAATTAAAGCACAGGCTTGGCCAGCGAGTATCAGCATTGGCATCTTTGCTGGGTGTTTACGATCCCCTTGCCGTGTACAGAGACATCTCCTTTGCATACGAAATCAGAAGCACTTTCATCCACGGTTCTGTTGTCCGTGGCGAAAAGGCCAAGATGCTTAGTAGGCTGTGTGAGGCAGTCCTTAACTATAGTCGGCTATGCCTACTTGTTACAGTTCAGTTGAGGGGTGCAATAAAGAAAGATGCCTTCTTGAAGACCTTGGACAACTCACTTTTGGACCAGAAGCAACGTTTCCAGCTAGAGCAGCTTCTGCGTTCGAAAGTTATTGTGACGATGTGATGAACGGGGGGATTCTTCACTGCGTTCAGAATGACAAGACGAAGCCGGAGCCCACATGATCTGCCGCAGCGTCGACTGGAAGTGGGAGGACCCGGAGGCGCAGGCGTCCTTCGCCGATTGGGTCGGCTTCCCCGGCGCAGAGAAGGACTGATACGTCGATGTCATCATACCGTCAAAGTAGCCGGATGACTGCTTCGGATGGACAGGTCACACTGGGCGGTGGCGAAGCCTCGAGCTATGAGGTGCTGCGTGCCAGAAGCCTGTTCCACCATAAAGCCGTCTACCGGCGCAGACAGGTCGTCATCCGAGAGGCAAGTCCTTGGACGGCCACCGTACACTCGCTGCTGCGTCATCTCGAAGATGTGGGCTTCACAGGGTCTCCGCGTGTGATGGGTTCGGGGTTCGATCAGCATGGCCGCGAGACGCTCGGCTACATCGAGGGCGAATTCACCCAACCCGGTCCCTGGACCCTGGAGGGAGCAGCCGCAGTTGGTCAGTTGCTCCGGGAGTTACACGAGGTAACCGCTTCCTACAGGCCGGCGCCTGATGCGGTATGGGGCCCCTGGTTCGGTCGCGCCCTCGGTGGCCCTGCCCGTGTCATCGGCCACTGCGACGTCGCTCCGTGGAATATCGTGGCGCGCAACGGACTTCCGGTCGCCCTCATCGACTGGGACTTCGCGGGTCCAGTCGACCCACTCGTCGAACTCGCCCAGGCCTGCTGGCTCAATGCAAAGCTTCACGACGACGATGTCGCGAGGCGAGACGGTCTGCCAACGCTCGCGGACCGCGCCAAGCAGCTTCGCGCCATCGTGGACGCCTACGGCCTTTTACCCAGGCAACGGCGCGGCTTCGTCGATCGGATCATCGAGTTCGTCGTCCACGACACCGCTGAACAAGCCGACGACGCCGGAGTGACGCCTGACACCACCGACCCGGCGCCGATATGGGCACTGGCCTGGCGCGCCCGCGCTGCTGCATGGCTGTTCCGTCACCGCCGTACTCTTCAGAACGCGCTGTCGTGACATACAGCGGCGAAATACAGAAACCCTGCAGATAGACGCTCCGAAAATCGGCTAGAGACTTTGATAGGTCGGCATAACAACCGGAAGGATCGGAAGTCGCTTCGCTCGTCGTCCGAATCAGCAGGAGGCCGTCGAGTTTCGGGAGCGGCGGCGGGCCTTCCGCTACGAGAATGTCAGGCGCGCGTCCGCGACTGGCGCACTAGCGCCTCAGTGACAGCCTGGATGGCGTGGTGGGCGTAGATGATGTAGTCATCTGGGGCTAGCTCCAGGGGCTTCATCTTCTCGCTGCGCGGGTCGTCCATCGGCGCCAGCTCCTCGATGGCCAGGTCGTACTCGACGGCCATCTCGTAGAGCTCCCCGTCCGGACAGACCACGACGCAACCCATCTCGCTGCCGTGCGCGCGCCCCGGCTCCGCCTCGATAGCCTCGACGAAGCTGTTGCCGGGGAAGAGGGGGAAGGGCTTGAGCTGGGCGACGAGGTCATGCAGGATCTCCCGCAGCTCCTGTGTCGTCCGCTTCACGATGGCGTCGGCGACGGCTCGTTTGGCTAGGGCCTCTCCTTCTACTGATGGCATGTATCTCCCTCACAAGCGAAGACAGACCCATCGCTGGGCCTGCCTTCGTCGCGTTTCTTACGTGCCTAGCTGAAGCCGAGGGCTTTGCGGCCGGCGGCGGTCATGCG
>JACQUE010000225.1 GCA_016210425.1 Chloroflexota bacterium
CTGCCAATAGCCCTGCCAGCACCTCCTCCCTGGCCCGATAACCATCCGCGTCCTCAGTCACGACGGCATCCGCCACGGCCTCTAGACTAACTGAGAAGAGATGGCTCGAAAACGTCTCCAGGAAATGGCGTGCGAATACACGCAACGAGCTGCGCCTGTCGATGAGGGTGCCATCGAGGTCAAAGAGGATGGCGTCTAAAGCCACTTCAGTTCCTTTGCAGAGTATCGGGGAAATGGAGAGGGCTAGTGGTTGCCGCCGTTGGCCTCCTCTTCCGGCGGGCGCTTGATGACCTTGACCTTCTGTACGCGGCGGCCGATGGTGGAGAGGACGGAGATGGTGTAGCCGTCCGTCTCGATCTGGTCGCCCGGCGCGGGGACCTTGCCCAACTGGGTGTAGAGGAAGCCGCCGACGGTGTCGAAGTCGCCCTCCGCAACGTGGAGGCCGGTGGCGCGGGTGAGGTCGTCGATGCTGACGCGCCCGTCGACAATGCCCTCGTTCTGGGAGAGGACGCGTATGCGCTCCTCGCCCCGCTCGTGCTCGTCGGCGATCTCGCCCACGATCTCCTCCAGGATATCCTCGATGGTCACGAGGCCTGCTGTCCCGCCGTATTCGTCCACGACGATGGCCATGTGGACTCGTTTCTCTTGGAACTCGCGTAGGAGCTCGTCCAGCCGCTTCGTCTCCGGAATTATGTAGGGCTCGCGCGCGATCTGCCGCAGGCGCGGCGCCTTGCCGCCGTTGCGGAGCTGTCCCAGGAGGTCCTTTGCGTAGATGATGCCGACGATGTTGTCGATGGTCCCCTCGTAGACGGGGATGCGACTGTAGCCGTGGGTGACGATGAGGTCGGCAACGTGGGCGAGCGGCTCCGCAGCATCGGCCGCGACGATGTCGATGCGCGGCACCATCACCTCGTGAGCGGCGGTCTTGTCCAGCTCGAAGATGCCGCGGATCATCCGCCGCTCCTCCTCTTCGATGATGGGCTCCTCTTCGCCCTCGAAGGCGGCTAGCTGCAGGATCTCCTCCTCCTGGGCGACGGTCTCCTTGTGACCGAAGGGTAGGAGCAGCAGGTTGGCGAAGGCCCGGAAGAGGGCCACGACGGGGGCTAACACGAAAAGTAAAACTCCCATAGCACCGGCGCTCATGAGAGCGGCGCGTTCAGGGTTGGCGTGCCTGATCAGCGCGGGCAGGCCTGTCTGCACGACAGCCAGCACGAGCACGATGCCCACGACGACGCCGGCGATGGCCCCTCGGTTAGGCGAGAGGAAGGCCAAGGCCAGCGCTGTGCCGAGCGATGAGAAGCCGATGATGGTGAGGGTCTTAGCGATGGTAAGGGTGGAGAACAAAACAGAGGGCTTCTGAAGCAGCCTTGCCAGGGACCTCGCTCCCGGCTCACCCCGTTCAACGAGGCCATCGACACGCTCGCGAGGCACGCTGGCCAATGCTGCCTCGGCCAGCGAGATGAAACTCAGGAGGACCAGGCAGATTACACTAACTGCCAGTCCTAACGAACTTTCGCTATCCAATTCTGTCAACCCTTAGGGCAGCCACCGTCCCGTCCGTCCTTCGCCTCCACCAGTCCGGCTGCTGCGTTGGGCTATTCCATAAACGATGGCCCTATGTATCCTCTCCAGATTGAGCCTCGGGTGTAGCTTCGGCCGACGCCTGCCCGTCGTCGGCTTTCTGGCCCTTGGCCCGCAGTCTTGCCGGCACGCCCACAGCCAGCATATCGTCGGGGACATCCTTATTCACGACGGAGCCCGCGCCCGTGATGGCCCTGGCGCCGATTCTGAGCGGCGCGACAAGCATCGAGTCGCTGCCGATGAAGGCGTCGTCGCCGATGAACGTTGGGTTTTTGCGCACCCCATCGTAGTTGCAGGTAATGGTGCCGGCTCCGATGTTGACGTTGGCCCCTATCTGGGCGTCGCCGATGTAGCTGAAGTGCCCCATCTGAACTCCGGGCCCAAGCCGGCTCTTCTTCACCTCTCCGAAGTTGCCCAAATGCACTCGCTTGCCTAGATGGGACTCCGGGCGGATGTGGCAGAAGGGACCCATCTCCACATGCTCCTCCAGCACGGAGCCCTCCACCACCGATGCCAGTATCCGGCAGTCGTCGCCGATCTGCGAGTCGATGATTATGCTGCCCGGCCCGATGCGACAGCCCTCGCCGATGACGGTGCGGCCCTGAATCGTCGTGTTGGGATAGATGACCGTATCTTCCCCGATCTCCACCGATGCGTCAATGAAGGTCGACAGCGGGTCGATGATGGTGACGCCGGAGAGCATGAGCCGCTCGCGCACCCGCTGCCGCATCGCAGCCTCGGCTTGGGCGAGCTGAATGCGGTTGTTTACTCCCATGACCTCCTGAAAGCTGGAAGCCTCCACGCTCTCCACGCCCTGCCCGGATTCCACGGCCATCTGCACCAGGTCCGTCAGGTAAAACTCGCCGCTGGGGCTCTTGCTTAGCTTGGCGAGGTTCGGCCAGAGCCAGCTTGCCTGGAAGCAGTAGATGCCGCTGTTGATCTCATCGATCTGCCTCTGTGCCGGCGTGGCCTCGCGTTCCTCCACGATGGCCGTTACCCGGCCGGCGCCGTCGCGGACGACGCGCCCCAGGCCATCGGTCTGTTGGGTTCGGGCAGTGAGCATCGTAATAATCGCGCGGCTGGAGACGTGGCGCTCCACCAGCGCCCTAATCGTCTCGGCCCGAAGCAGAGGGACGTCCCCCGCCAGCACTAGGAGGGAGTCGACCTTGCCGTCCAAGGCGTCGCGGGCGCAAAGGAGGGCGTGGCCGGTGCCGAGGGGCTCAGGCTGGAGGGCGTAGCTCAGCCCGTCACCCAGCTGCTCGCGGACGGCCTGCGTCTGCGGCCCGAGCACGACGAGGCGTCGCGATAGTTCGAGGCCCTCCAGGGCGTTCACCACGTGGGCCACCATGGGCTGCCCCGCGACGGGGTGCAGGACCTTCGGGAGGCGGGAGCGCATTCGCACCCCCTTGCCCCCTGCCAGGATAACCGCTACCCAGGCCATGCTCACCTTCAGAGGGAAATAAAAAGAGCAACTCCCGAGGGTCGGCATGATTGCCGCCACTTAAGTGACTTCGGGCTGTTACTCTATAGACATTCTATTTGGCTGAACCCACCAACGGCAGGCGATGGGCCACTACTCCCTTTACCAGCCCCTACGACCAGCACCCCCGCTAGCGAGATTATGCTACACTACAAATTCTAACCTGTCAAGGTGGTAAGGATGGGGCTGAGCGTGTGACATAGTAGGTAAAGTTGACTGTGGCTATTGAGGGC
>JACQUE010000226.1 GCA_016210425.1 Chloroflexota bacterium
GCATCTACGGGGCGGTTGGCGGTCCAAACATAGGTGACCGCAGGGTTGGCATCCATGCCAGGCGGCAACAGGTTTGGGCTTGAGAGCATCGTCCTGGCGATCTGGACGAGGGAGAGGGAGCGCTGTGGCGCCTCTCGCACTCTGATGGCCCCGTCACGAAGCTCAAGGACCTCCTCAGGGGCCTCCAGTAGCTGGGCGGCTACCTTGGTGAACTTATCGCGCAGACGCTCTGCGGCCCCTATGATTGCGAAGGTCAAAGTGACTGCCAGGCGACTGCCAAGAGGCCCGCTTGAGGGCGGCCAGGTTTTAGGCTCCGCCGTTGCCACCCGTACCGCCTCCAGCGGGACGCCGAAGTAGTCCGCCACCAGTTGCGTGGCAAAACTAAAGTGCCCCTGGCCCGACAAGGCGTGGTATATCTCGACCTGAAACTGGCCGGTGGCATCGAGGGCAATCGTCGCTGCTTCCGGGGCTGCCGATGCTCCCGGCCCCCATTCGCGGTAGGGGCCCGTTGAGCCCCAGTACCCGCCTGGCTCTATGCCGAAGACGACGCTGATACCTGCCAGACGCCCCGCTGCCCGCAGCCTCTCCTGCTCCCGCCGTAGCTCGGCGTAGCCGGAGCTCTCCAGGGCAACCCGCAGCACCTCGGGGTAGTTACCGCTGTCATATGGGACGCCGCTTGGTAATGTGTAAGGGAACTCATCGGGCTGAATGAAGTTGCGACGTCTAATCTCGGCCGGATCCAGGCCCAGGGCTGCCGCGCCCTTGTCCATCATCCGTTCAAGGACCATGGTGTGGGTCGGCGGGCCGTATCCTCGGTAGGCGCCATCCGGTCCCTTGTTGGTGAAGACGCCCGTCACGTCGAACTCCACATCCCGTACCTTATAGGCTCCCGTCAAGCAAGTCAGCGCCTTCAGCGTCTGTGTCACCCCTCCAGAAGCGCCGATGTCGCTGATGGCCCGGATGCGCATGGCTGTGCAGCGCCCATCGCGCATGAAGCCGAACTCCACGTCGTAGAGTCGCTCCCAGGCGTGGGAGCCGCTGGCCATCAGATGCTCTATGCGGTCTTCGATGTACTTGACGGGCCTTCCGCCGCAGAGCTTGGAGAGGACAGCCGTCACTATCATGTATTTAGGGATAGCGAGCTTCGAGCCGAAGCTGCCGCCGTGCGGCTGGACGATCACGCGCACGCGGTTAAAGGGTAGCCGCAATCCGGCGCTAAGCGCGGCATGGGCCATCCGCGGAACCTGGGCGTTGGACCATGAGGTGACCTCGCCCATCACTGGGTCAAAGGCGGAGATGCAGCCTCCGGTCTCTATGGGGTTTGCGCTGACGCGTGGGGATCGGAAGTGGCCGCGAACGACGACCTCCGACCGACCGAGCGCACCCTCGGGGTCGCCATAGGTGTAGGTCTTCTTGTAAGTGACGTTGTTGTCCATGTTGTCGTAGAGGCGCGCCGCCGTCGGCTCCATCGCCTGGCGGGCGTCGGCCACTGGCGGCAGTACCTCATAGTCGACCTTGATCTGCTCCACCGCGTCTTCAGCCACATAGCGGCTGATCGCTGCTACCGCCACCACCGGCTCGCCGACATACCTGACCTTCTCAAAGGCGATAGAGCCAGGCATAGCATGCTGGCTAAGCTCCTGGCCGGTAAGGACGTACTCAACGCCTGGAACCTGCAGCGCCGCCCTCGTATCAATGGAGCGGATGCGGGCGTGCGGGTGCGGGCTGCGCACGAAGGCGACGTGCAGCATGTCGGGGAAGGCGAGGTCGTCGATGTGCCGCGCTTTGCCGGTCAGAAGAAGCGGGTCCTCCACCCGTTTTATCGATTGGCCGACGAATTTGGGTTGGAAGTATACAGGTATGCTCATCTCAGCCCCCGATCAGCTTGATGGCCAGTTTAGCCGACTTGAGGATGTCCTGGTAGCCGGTGCAGCGGCAAAGATGGCCGCCCAGCGTATCGTAGATCTCTTCATCGCTCGGCTTCGGGTTGCGGCGAAGCATCTCGTAGAGCGACATTATGATGCCTGCTGTGCAGTAGCCGCACTGGAGGCCGTGCTCTTCCCAGAAGGCCTGCTGTATCGGGTGTAGCTGATTGCCGTCGGCCAGGCCCTCGATGGTCATGAGCTCCTGACCATCGGCCTGGACGGCGAGCATGAGACAGGAACGGACAGCCGCCCCATTCAAGAGCACCGTGCAGGCCCCGCAGGACCCGTGCTCGCAACCCACCCGCGTCCCCGTCAGGCCTAGGTCCTCCCGCAGGAAGTCGGCCAGCGTCTTCCGCGGCTCGGCTCTAGCTGAGTATCGTTTTCCATTCACGGTCAGCGTAATCGCCCTCGGGGCGGCCTCGGGTGCCTCCGCCTGAGAGCGTATATCGACGCTCATGACTGGATTCCTCCTTTCGCCCGCTCTGACGCTTGCTCAAGCGCTCGCCGGGTCAGTACCCCGGCGACCTCCTTCCGGTACGCGGCGCTGGCGTGTATATCGCCATCAGGGTCGACCGATGCCGAGACTTGGCGAGCGGTCGCTGAAAACAGGTCCTCGCTGGGCGTCGATCCGACGAGCTGTCCCTCGATCTCTGGGAAGCGGACGGGACGCCCACCAACGCCGAAGCAGACTAGGCGGGCTTCGCTGATCCGTCCCTCTGTGAGTCCCAGCACGGCGATCACGCCCACCAGCGCGAAGTCGCCGTGGCGACGGGCAACCTCCTGAATGGACCAACCGGCGTTGGCCGGCAGGCCTGGAAAGCGCACCTCTCGTATGATCTCATCGGGCGCCAGCGATGTGGCGAGATACCCCAGGTAGAGATCATCCGGCGAGAGCGTCCTGGTACCGCTCTTACCCACCACAGCGAGCTCCGCGTCGAGGGCTAGAGCTGCAGCAGGTAGTTCAGCCGCAGGGTCTCCATGGGCTATACTGCCACACACTGTGCCGCGGTTACGGATCTGGGGATGCCCGATCCATTTCACCAGGGCAGCCAGCAGGGGCAACCGTTCGGCAACGATGGGGTCATCCTCGACCCGGCGCTCTCTCGTCAGCGCGCCGATCGCGATCCCGCCGTCGCTGGGGCGAATGTAGTCCATCTCGCCGATCCGGTTGATGTCGACGATAACCGAAGGCCGAGCCAGCCGCATGTTGAGCAACGGCATGAGGCTTTGGCCGCCGGCCAATATCTTAGCCTCAGGCCCGTACAAGCCCAACAGCCCTACAGCTTCCTCCATCGTCGTGGGGGCAAAATACTTGAATGCTCCTGGCTTCATCTCTCAACCACTTTCTCGAGCGCTTGCAGCGACCAGCTAGCAGCCGGTTCCCAACCTCACTAGCTACTGCTGCTGGGCCGCTTGCACGCTCACGATCTGACCTGCCATAGATTTGAAGAACTGGTCTATCATTATCTTGGCCACGCCGCCGAGCAGCCGTTGGCCCACGCCGGCTACCAGCCCGCCGACCTCCGCCTCACCATGGACCTTGACCAGTGTCGCTCCGCCCTGCTCCTCCAACTCTACAAAGCCTGTCCCCCGAACAAATCCGAGGCTACCGCTGCCCTCGACGACCATCGTGTAGCTTGTGGGATTGGCAAGGTCCTTCAGTTCGACCGTGCCATTGTAGCTGCCCCGCACCGCCCCAACGCCGACTTTAAGGGCAGCCTCGTATGTGTTCTCACCGGCAGCCGTCAGACTCTCGCAGCCCGGAAGAGCTCGCTGTAGGGCCTCTGGGTTCATGAGCAACAGCCATACCCGTTCGCGCGGCGCGTTCAGCGTGTATGTCCCTTTGATCTCCACCAGTTTGCTCCTTACCTCTTACGCGTTGCTTCAGGGCAACGGGCGTTATCTCTGTGGTTACTTCATCCTTATCCCTGCCGGTGGCCTTGGAAGAGCCACATCACCGGCCTTACCGCACTGGCTAAGTTAGATGGCTCGGCCCGTTTCGGCGCCATCGCGAGTGGCGTCGGCGCAGAGGCGCGGGCGGTAGGCTGCTCCAATCAGGTAAATCTCGCTTACCTTGTCCTTAAGCGCCCGGTAGAGGCTGTTGTCGCCCCGGCTGCCGTAGGCGACCACCACCGTATCCACGCCCTCGATGCGACGCTCTTCGCCCGTTAAAACGTTGTAGGCGATGACAGTCTTGCCGTCAAAGGACTTGATGTCGGCGCAAACGGTGGGCTTGACGCCTGCGCTATAGAAGCGATGGAAGACGGTGGCCTTAGTGTAGTGCTCGATATTGGTCCCCATGTTCAGCCACTCATGGAGGAACTCCACATCCTTGCCCCGCGCGGCCAGGAACTCGGCCACGCTCACGGCCTCGAAGTGTGTCTCCTTGGACGCCACCACCACCTTCTGTCCCACCTGCGCCTTCTCCTGTAGCACGTCCCAAGCGCCAACTACGTTGGGCCTGTCGGCTCCGGGGAACTGGGCTGGTATCTGCGTGGAGCCCGTGGCCAGCACGACGGCGTCGGGCTTGAGCGCGAGGACCGACTCGGCTGTGGCGGTGACGCCCAGGCGGATATCGATACCCAGCTTGCGGGCCTGGAAAGTGTGGTAGCGGACGAGGTCCAGGAAGCCCTCGCGGGCAGGCGCCTTGGCGGCGATGTTGAGCTGCCCGCCCACCTCGGCGTTCCTCTCCAGCACGATGACCTCGTGGCCGCGCTCGCGGGCCACCCTGGCGCACTCCAGGCCGGCCGGCCCACCGCCAACGACCACGACTCGCTTCTTGACTTGAGCCGGCACGTACTCCTGCGGCCACTCCGCCTCGCGCCCGGCACGCGGGTTCACCGTGCAGCGGCTCCACTGGATGCCGGCGGGAACGTTGGCGCCGGCCGACCCGCCAGTGACCAGATAGA
>JACQUE010000227.1 GCA_016210425.1 Chloroflexota bacterium
AACCGAGGCCTACGTGGGCTTGCGCTACGGCGGCATCGAGACGGACGGCGGGCAGTTGGGGCTCCTCAACCGCTTGTGGCAGCAGTTGCGCGCCGCGCTGCGGGGCGAAGAGACGGGAGAAGACCGATAGGCTACTGGCCGATCTGTATGTCGCCTTTAACCACGGCGGCGCCTTCGCACTGCACGCTGATCTTTCCGATACCAGGCTTGGTATTGGAACTTATCTTCCAGGACCAGTTCACTCGCCCGTCCGCGCCTGCCTGAGCAGGCTCAAGCCCCTTGGCGGTGCTCTTGCTGCCCGCGGGCGTCGTGTAGACTATGGAGCACCCGGCGCCAACCCAGGCCTGAGCTACAACAGTCGCCGTGCTTCCCAAGCTGACCGGAGAGGTGATGCTGACGATCGTTACCGTTTTTGAGGGAGAAGGCGTCATCGTAGGGGAAGGAGATACGGTTGGGGTTGGGCTCGGAGTAGGAGTAGCGGTAACGGTCGGCGTGGCTGTTTGCGTTGGTGCCATCGTCGGAGTTGATGTTGCCGTCTGAGGCGTGGGGGTGCTAGTCGAAGTCGGAGTTGGACTTGGGGGCGGGCTCGGTTGAAGATTGGATTGCGTAGGCGTAGGAGCGATTGCTGGCAGCGATGCTGAGGGCGTCGCTGTCGGCGTGTTGGCAATTTGCATAACGATTGGCGTCCCGGCTACTGACAGGGTTGCTTGCCGGGTCGGAGTGGCTGTAGCCGAAAGAGCAGCACTGGCTTCCTCAACAGGGGGTGTTCTTGCCAAGTTGCCCGTGGATTCCTTCTCGCCGCTTTCCGTTTCCCCGCACGCGACCGGCATAATGAGAAAGACCACGACTGGTATTGCCAGTCTCCACCACCAGCGAAGGCCTAGATACCATTGCCACGCTTTCCTCAACGCTCACTACCTTCAAGCCAGCCCACTTCCCCTACCAACGGGAATTGTGCGACCTCCTAAAGGACCATCAATCTAAATGCGGTTACATCTACACTCTCGCCGCTGCTGCCAGCTTGCTCGGCGTCGGCACGACCTGCACGGTTTTGGAGTCGTGCTCCAGGCCCAGGGTTATGATGAACTTGTTGAAGGCAGAGAAGAGGCTGATGGCGATGCCCAACTCCACTATCTCGGCCTCGCTGAAGTGCCGGCACATCTCCTCGATAAAGGCGGCATCGGCGCCGCCGGGGTCCTTGAGGAAGTAGTCGGTGAAGCGGACGGCCATCTTCTCGCGGGGCGTTAGCACGGTAGACCGTTCATAGTCGGTCATCTCGTCGATGCGCTCGTCGGTGAGTCCCTGTTGCCGTGCCACGGCAAAGCGGACGTGGTTTCAGTTATGGCAGCCGTTGACGCGGGCGCACCTCATTCGCGCCAGCTCTTTGGTGGGATGATCCAGCACCCCCTCCTGCCACATCGTTCCGTATAGGTAGCGAAAGCGCTCCGCCAGCTCCGGCACGTGCTGGAATGCGGTACCGAAGTTAGCCGTCTGGCCCGGCACTGCCGATGATATTCTGGCGCCCATATAAGCCTCCTTCAGGAAAGCCGGCCCTAGGCCGGCGTCGGCACGACGGTTACCTCCGGCGAGTTGGGCTCCACGCCCAGCAACACGTGGAGGCGGCAGAGGGAGTCGGCGATGCCGATGGCCACGGTGAGGTCGGCGATCTCCGGCGGCGAGAAGTAGCGGTTCAGCTCCTCCACCAGCTCATCGTAGACGGCGTGAGGCTCGAGGCAGAATAGCTCGCAGAAGCGCAGCGCAGCTACCTCCCTCGGCTCCAGGTCGGAGTTCTCGTAGTCGGCGATCTTAACGATCTTACCTTCCGTAAGCCCGCGCTCCACCGCGACAGAGAAGCGGATGTTGCTGTCGTAGGCGCAACCATGGATCTGGGCGGCCTTGAGGCGGCAAAGCTCCTTGATGGTAGGGTCGATCAGGCTATGCGACCACATGGTCGCATAGAACCGGCGAAACTCCTCTTGCAGATTGGGGCGATGAGCGAAGAGTCGCTGGAAGCTGTCGCGCTCCTGGGTGCCGACTGTCGGTCGAAGGCGAGCCATAGAAGCCTCCCATTTGCTCTTGAAATGGCCCATCGGGTCCTTGTCGCTATGAAACTGCGGGTCGAGCAAAGTGTCATTCTGAAGCCCGCCGAAGGTGGGCTGAAGAATCCGTCTCCTCCCGGTCTCAACAGGAACGGACTCTTCGCTTCGCTCAGAGTGACATGTGGCCGGCAACCCATTTTCATTCTTCGTGGTGTCCCATTGCAAGGGACATGAAATTCCGATCCGAATATAAATCAGCCTCTAGGCTGCACAAGATGGCATGCATACCATAGAGGCTGATAGCGTACTTGTCAAGGAGAAAGCCGTGGCTTTCGCCGTAAGAGGTCCCTAACGCCGGCCTACCACTCCGGTGGTTCAGCGGACTGAGGCGATTTACCCTCGGCCTCGCTGCTTTCCTGCTTCTTGGGCTCGGCGCCGTTGGAGCCCAGCGTCGTATCGCTGGCCTTGAGGGGCCGGTCGGCGGCCAAGTAGTCGTCCGGCACGGGGGAGTTGAAGAGCTCGTCCAGTGTCTTGCCCTCGATGGTCTCATCGGTCATGAGGCGCTCGGCGATCTGGCGCAGCTTGCCCTGGTGCTCCGTGAGGATGCGCCGGGCGGTGGCATAGGCCTCGTCTATCAGCCGCCGGATCTCGCTGTCGATCTCCTCGGCCACCTTCTCGCTGTAGTTCTTCTGCTCCCCGATCTCGCGACGGAGGAAGATGAGCTCCTCCTTGTGGCCCAGGGTCAGCGGGCCGATCTTCTCGCTCATGCCGTACTCGGTAACCATCTTGCGAGCGATCTTCGTAGCCTGCTCGATGTCGTTCTCGGCGCCCGTCGTGACCTCATTGAAGGCAAGCTCCTCGGCAGCTCTACCGCCCAGGGCCCAGGCCAACATGGCCCGAAACTGGGAGCGCGTCCAGAGGTAGCGGTCCTCCGTAGGCAGAAGGCGGGTGTAACCGCCGGCCATGCCGCGGGCGACGATGGAGATCTTGTGCACCGGATCGGCGTCGGGGAGCATCCTAGCTGCCAAGGCGTGTCCGGCCTCGTGGTAGGCGGTGATCTCCTTCTCCTTGGCGCTGATCAGGCGGCTGCGGCGCTCCGGTCCCGAGATGACGCGGTCGATGGCCTCCTCGAACTCGGGCATCGTGATCTGCTTCTTGTTACGCCGCGCCGCGAGGATGGCTGCCTCGTTCACCAGGTTGGCCAGGTCGGCGCCGGAGAAGCCAGGCGTCTGCTTGGCGATGACTTCCAGACTTACGCTTTTTTCGTCGATCGGCTTGCCCTTGGCGTGGACTTCCAGGATGGCCTTGCGCCCGTTGATATCCGGCCGGTCCAGGACCACCCGCCGGTCGAAGCGGCCCGGGCGCAGCAGCGCCGGGTCCAGGATGTCCGGGCGGTTGGT
>JACQUE010000222.1 GCA_016210425.1 Chloroflexota bacterium
GTGCCGTAGCAATGACATGATGATGGGGTAGCGAGACTCACTCATGAATAAGTGGGAGGAGGACTTATCCTATGGCCTACGAGACGTTGCTCTGGGAGAAAGATGGGAACGTCGCCGTCGTCACGCTGAACCGGCCGGCCGCCCTCAACGCCCTCAATTCGCAGATGTGCATTGATCTGGCCGACCTCTTCTGCGAGCTGGAGGGCGACCAGGAGGTAAACGCTGTAGTCATCACCGGCAGTGGCCAGCGCGCCTTCATGGCCGGTGCCGACATCCGCGAGATGCAGCCTCTCTCCTCGCCCGAGGCTCTGGCGTTCCTGACGAAGGTCAAGACGGCGTTCAACGCCGTCGAGGCCTATAGCCGCCCGGTCATCGCCGCCGTCAACGGCTTCGCCTTCGGTGGCGGCTGCGAGCTCTCCCTCGCCTGCGACATCCGCATCGCCGCGGAGAACGCGCGCTTCGGCCAGCAGGAGGTGAACCTCGGCATCATCCCGGGCGGCGGCGCGACGCAGCGCCTGGCTCCCATCGTAGGCCTGGGCAAGGCCAAGGAGATGATCTACACGGGCGACCCTATCGATGCTCAGGAGGCCTATCGCATCGGCCTGGTAAACAAGGTGGTGCCGCAGGAAGCGCTTATCGATGAGGCGAAGAAGCTGGCCCAGAAGATCGCCGCCAAGTCGCCCCACGCCATCAAGCAGGCTAAACTGGCTGTGAACCACGGCCTCAACATGGACCGCTCCTCCGGCCTGGACTACGAGGTCCGCGCCGCCTCCCTCCTCTGGTCGACGGAGGAGCAGAAGAAGCTCATGGGCGACTTCATCAAGCGCTAGTGGATTAGCGGGCTGCCGGTCGGCAGCCCTTTTCGCTATTTATTAAGGGGGAGGTTTACATGGATATCAAGCGCGTGGGCGTCGTGGGCTGCGGGGCGATGGGGTCGGGCATCGTGCAGGTTTCCGCGCAGGCCGGCTACCAGGTGACCGTCCGTGACATCAACGACGAGTTCCTGAACAGGGGCCTGGGCATGATCAAGTCATCTCTCCAGCGGGACGTCGACCGCAGCCGGATGACGGCTGAGGACCGGGACGCCATTTGGGGCCGCATCAAGGGGACGACCAAGCTGGAGGACCTGGCGGACTCGGACCTAATCGTCGAGGCCGCGATTGAGGAGATCGGGGAGAAGCGCAGCATCTTCGGCACCCTGGACCGGGTCTGCCCGCCCTCGACCATCCTTTCGACGAACACATCATCCCTCACGGTGATCGAGATGGCGGCGGCGACGAAGCGACCGCAGCAGGTGCTTGGCCTCCACTTCTTCAACCCGGCCCAAGTGATGAAGCTCGTCGAGATCGTCAGGACCATCGTCACGAGCGATGAGGCGGTCGAGGTCGGGCGCAAGTACGAGGAGTCCATCGGCAAGACGCCGGTGCTGGCCAAGGACCAGCCGGGCTTCATCGTCAATCGCCTGCTGGTGCCTTATCTGCTGGACGCTATCCGCGTCTACCAGGACGGCCTGGCCAGTGCCCAGGACATCGACCAGGGCATGCTCCTGGGCTGCAACCATCCTATGGGGCCGCTGGCTCTCTCCGACCTCATCGGCCTGGACGTGCTGCTGCACGTCGCCGAGAGCCTGCACGCCGAGCTGGCCGAGCCACGCTTCGCGGCTCCGCCTCTCCTAAAGCGCATGGTCATGGCCGGGCACCTCGGGCGCAAGACCAAGCGCGGCTTTTACGCGTACTAGTGGCTGCCGGGTTTCGTTTTAGAAACTGACCGAAGGGTTTGAGGCGGGCTTAGCCCGCTTCAAACGTCTATTGTTCCTTTCTTGACAAAGCAGGGGCGCGGCGTTAGAGTGAAGTATACTAAGCATAGCGGCGTGGCCTTGAACGGGGGTATCCTCCGAAAACCAACGGACAGATCGACCTCGAAGCAATAGAGGGGGGCTTCGGGGTACTGTGTGACCGGCGGGTCCCGGCAATCACCTCCAGGGAGATAGTGGCGTGTTTGAGAAGGGAATGCTAGAGGAGCTCAAGCGGCGCGAGGAAGCCCAGCAGCGAAAGGTGGAGGGTGCGGAACGGGACGAGGCTTTCATGACCACTTCCTCGGTGCCCATCCGCAGGCTGTACGGCCCCAACGACATCGCCGACATGGACTACCTGGGCGACATCGGCCTCCCCGGCGAATACCCATATACCAGGGGTGTCCACGCCACCGGCTACCGCGGCAGGCAGTGGACGATGCGCATGTTCGCCGGCTTCGGCAGCGCCGAGGAGACGAACCAGCGCTTCAAGTACCTGCTGAACCACGGCGAGAGCGGCCTCAGCGTCGCCTTCGACATGCCCACCCTCTACGGCTATGACCACGATGACCCCATGGCAGCCGGCGAGTTCGGCAAGTGCGGCGTCGCCGTCTCGTCCCTGCGCGACATGGAGGTCCTCTTCGACGGCATCCCCCTGGAGCAGGTGACCACATCCATGACCATCAACAGTCCGGCGGCGGTCGTCTGGGCGATGTACATCGCCAACGCCGAGAAACGCGGCATACCGATGGCTAAGCTGGGCGGTACGATCCAGAACGACA
>JACQUE010000223.1 GCA_016210425.1 Chloroflexota bacterium
CCGCCTACGAGGAGTACCGGCGCAAGCTGGCGCAGTAGATGCTTGCTCGCTTCGCCCCTGTTACCGGATAATTGAGGCTGGCCGCAACCGACAGGGTCTGCGTGGAGCGGATTGAAGAGGAGGAAAAAGACCATGGCCGCCCAAGGTAATCCAAGCTACGGCATCTTCGCCCGCATTGACACCCCTTATGAGCAAGCCATCGAGAAGATAACAGCCGCCCTCAAGGACGAGGGCTTCGGCGTTCTCACCGAGATCGACGTCAAGAAGACGCTCAAAGAGAAGATAGGCAAAGACTTCCGGCGATACGTAATTCTTGGGGCTTGCAGCCCCAATCTGGCGAGCCAGGCACTGGAGACGGAGCTCGACATAGGGCTGCTACTCCCCTGCAACGTCATCGTCTACGAGGAAGGCGATAAGTCGGTCGTTGCCGCGATGGATCCGATCGTCGCGTTGGGCATCGTGGAGAAACCGGAGCTGCAAGGGATCGCCCAGGAGGCACGGCAGCGATTAACGAGGGCGATCCAAAGGGTGAAAGCCGGATAGGGCTGCACTCGGCGGCTTCGCGTGATAATATGTGCTGTATGGAAAAGGCTCGCCACGAGCAGCAAGCACGTGGCAACTGGAGTTTCAGCTAATGATTCCACGCTACTCTCGCCCCCAGATGGCAAGGGTCTGGTCCGACGAGAACAAGTTCAACAAGTGGCTCCGAGTGGAGATAAGCGTCTGCGAGGCCTGGGCGGAACAGGGAGTTATCTCCAGGGAGGAAATGGCCAAGATCCGCAACGCGCGCCTTAACCTCCCCCGCATGGAAGAGGTCCTTCAAGAGACACACCATGACATGACCGCCTTCCTGCGGTCGGTCGGCGAGAGCCTGGGGCCGGAGAGCCGCTTCATCCACCTGGGGCTTACATCTTCGGACGTGATGGACACCGCTTTGAGCCTCCAGCTCGTCGAGGCCGCCGACTACCTGGCAATGGAGATAGAGGCCCTCATCGGCGTGCTGAAGGAGCGCGCCATCGAGCACAAGCACACGATTATGATGGGGCGCACCCACGGCGTGCACGCCGAGCCCATGACCTTCGGCCTGAAGCTGGCCCTATGGTACGACGAGATGCGCCGCAACGCTGAGCGCCTTGCCCAGGCCCGTAAGGCCATCACCGTCGGGAAGATATCGGGCGCCGTCGGTACTCACGCCACCGTCAGCCCCGCCATCGAGGAGGCGGTATGCGCGCGGCTGGGCCTTACCGTAGCCCCCGTCTCCAACCAGGTGATCCAGCGCGACCGCCACGCCCAGTTCGTCACCACCCTGGCCATCATCGCCGGCTCCCTGGAGAAGTTCGCCACTGAGATCAGAGGCCTCCAGCGCACCGAGGTGCGGGAGGCCGAGGAGCCTTTCTCGCCGGGGCAGACGGGCTCATCGGCGATGCCCCATAAGCGCAACCCGGAGCTCTGCGAGCGCATCTGCGGCCTGGCGCGCCTCGTCCGCGGTCATGCCGTGACTGCGTTGGAGAACATGGCCCTCTGGCACGAGCGGGACATCAGCCACTCCTCCACCGAGCGCATCATCCTACCGGATGCTTGCCTTGCCCTGGACTACATCCTGAGCTTGACGACCTCCATCATGCGCGGCCTCCTGGTCTACCCCGAGCGCATGAAGGAAAACCTGGAGATCACGAAGGGCCTCGTCTTCTCGCAGCGGGTGCTCCTGGCCCTCATCGACAAGGGGCTCAGGCGCGAGGATGCCTACAAGCTGGTGCAGCGCAACGCGATGCAAGCCTGGAAGGAGAACGTGGACTTTCGGGAGCTTCTGGTGGCCGACCCCGAAGTTACACGCTGGCTCACGCCGGCTGAGATGAAGCCCCTATTCGACTACGGTTACTACTCGCGCCACGTCGACGACGTGTTCAGGCGGCTTGGGTTAAGCCAGGCATGAGGACGGACGACCCCATGGCCGAGAGACGGCAGAGCCAGGCTCCAATGTCCCTCAACGAGATACTTCGGGCAACCTTCCGCATTTACGGCTCGCGGTTCATGCTGTTCTTCGGCATCGTCTTCGCCATGGAGCTCAGCATTGTAGTCCTGGAGACCGCCCTGGGGATCGGCGTGAAGCGCGGAGGCGGCGTCCGGCTGTTCGCCCTGGCCATCGGGCTGCTCTTCCCCGTCCTGGCCAACGTCTTCCAGCAAGGCGCCACGATAGTCGCCGCCGCCCAGGTCTACACCGGCGGCTCGCCCACCTTCAACCTGAGCTACGATACGACCTTTGTTAAGCTGGGCGCCATCATAGTCGCGCTGGTAATGGTCCTGCTAGCCGTTGGCCTGATGATGGCGACACTGATCGGTATCCCAGCAGGCATCTACTTCGGCGTGGGCTGGTTCTTCACCGTGCAGGTTATCCTGCTTGAGGACCTGGCCTTCGGGCGGGCCCTCGCCCGGAGCTACCAGTTGGTCAAGGGCAACTGGTGGCGGGTCCTGGGCATCATCATCGTTCTGGGGCTTATCGTCACTATCCCCACCGCCCTGCTGACCGGCGCCAGCGGAACAGCCGCCTCGTCGACCTCGCGCTTCGACCCGACAATCGCCTCGGCCTCGGCCTTTGGGGCTGCCTTCCTCAATGCGGTGGTCACCGCCATCTTTCTCCCCATTGGCTGGATAGGGGCGACGGTCCTCTACCTCGACCTGAGGCGGCGAAAGGAGACGGATGTTGCCTCTTCTTGAGACACGCCTGCCCAGGCTATACCACCGTGGCAAGGTGCGGGATACATACGATCTAGGCGACCGCCTCCTCATGATCGCCACCGATCGTATCTCCGCATATGACTGCATCCTTCCTACCGGCATCCCTGCCAAAGGAGTGCTCCTCAGCCGCCTCTCCGCCTTCTGGTTCCGGCAGACGGCTCAGGTTGTGCGAAACCACCTGGTATCTCTTGTAGAGGACGCCTCGCAACTACAGCAACATTTCCCTGAGCCTCTGTCCACCGAGGCGCTCTCAGACTTAGCCGGGCGCAGCATGATCATCAGAAAGGCCAAGCGCCTGGACGTGGAGTGCGTGGTGCGCGGCTACCTGGCGGGCTCGGCTTGGCAGGAGTACCAGCTCCGGGGTACGGTGCATCGCAGACGTATGCCCGAGCACCTTGAAGAGGCGGACGCCCTGCCCCGGCCCGTCTTCACACCGACCACTAAGGCCGAGCAGGGCCACGACCAGCCTATGTCGATGACGCAGCTACGGAAGATGGTGGGCAAGAAGCTGGCGGATGAGATCGAGGCCAAGAGCATCGCCATCTACCGCTTCGCGGCGGAGTACGCGCTGGAGCGCGGCATCATCATCGCCGATACCAAGTTCGAGTTCGGGCTTATCGATGGCGAGATCACGCTCATCGACGAGCTGCTGACCCCTGATAGCAGCCGCTTCTGGGGCACCGAGAGCTACTTCCCCGGCCACGCCCAGCCCAGCTTCGACAAGCAGTACGTGCGCGACTGGCTGGCATCCTCGGGCTGGAACAAGGAGCCGCCAGCGCCGGAGCTGCCGCCCGACGTGGTGGCGGCGACGCTTGAGCGCTACCAGGAGGCCTACCGGCGGTTGACGGGCGAGGCGCTGTGAGAATGGCTAGAGGAGGGTATCGAGAGAGTGTACCTCGCTAAGGTCTATGTGACACTGAAGCCAACGGTTAACGACCCGCAGGGTCTAACTATTCGTGGTGGCCTGCACAGCCTGGGGTTCGAGAGCGTAAAGAGCGTGCGGGCCGGCAAGTACATCGAGATAAAGG
>JACQUE010000229.1 GCA_016210425.1 Chloroflexota bacterium
CACGTGGAGACCCAGTTGGATGCTGCGGGTGTCCATCTGGACTTCGAGGCCGAAGGCCTGCAGCGGCGGCTAGACCCATCGGTGGAGAGCACTGTCTTCAGAGTCGTACAGGAGGCGGTGCACAATATCGTGAAGCATGCGCGGGCCCGCAACGCCTGGGTCCGTATGAGGGCAGACAACGGGCTCGTCAAGGTTTCGGTGGAGGACGACGGGCAGGGCTTTGACGTACAGGGCTTCTTTGAGCTCGCCAATGGGACGCAGTCGCTGGGCCTGTTGGGCATGCGCGAGCGGGCGGAGCTGTTGGGTGGCACGTGTTCCGTCACATCGGCGCCTGGTCGGGGCACTCGCATCGATGTTGAGGTGCCCGTCGCCCCATCCGATTGACACACAATTAAGGAGGCCAATGCTATGGCGGACAAGATGCGAGTGCTACTGGCGGATGACCATGCTATCGTTCGAGAGGGGCTGCGGGCGATTCTGGAGACGGAGCCGGACATAGAGGTCGTGGGAGAGGCCGCCGAGGGTCAGGAGGCGGTCAACAAGACGGACCACCTTAAGCCGGATATTGTGATAATGGACCTGACGATGCCCGGCATGGGAGGGCTGGAGGCGACGCGCCATATCAAGCAGACCTGGCCGGACGTGCACATCCTTGTGCTGACCATGCATGACAGCGACGAGCATTTCTTCCAGGTGCTCCATGCCGGGGCCTCCGGCTACTTCGTCAAGGGTGGCTCTTCCTCAGAGCTAGTGGCTGCACTGAGGACTGTGCGGCAGGGGGACGTCTTCCTCTACCCATCGATGGCCAAGAAGCTCATGGACGACTATATGAAGCGGGTGCGCACCGGTAAGGACCGGGAGAGTTACGATGGCCTGACCGAAAGAGAGCGTGAGATCCTGAAGCTCATCGCGGAGGGCCGCACGAACCACGAGATCGCGGAGCTGCTGGTCCTGAGCCCCGGCACAGTTCAGACTCATCGGGCGCGGATAATGGCGAAGCTGGGGTTGCACTCGCGGACGGAGCTCGTCAAGTTCGCCTTGCGCCGGGGGATCATAGCCCTCGGGGACAGGTAGTACTTCCCCAAGCGCTCCCCTATCTTTCGTTCTATATACACAATTCGAGAGATCCTTATCTACTTTCTTGGATAAGGGTCTCTTATGTAGTGTACCTCTAAATCCACCTCTTACTCCCCCTTTGTTCCCCTGTCTAACGGATTTGCAAGGGGTCCCCATGGGTTTAAGCTCAAGGTGCAAACATCGTTTCTTTATGGCTTCCCGAATTGGAGGTGCGCCCATGCAGACTCAGACAAGAGCGACAAGGGTTCTTCTGGCGTCGGAACAGCCGGATGTCCGGCAACTGCTGGCAGGGGTGGTCCAGCGGGAGCCGGGAGCATTTGTGGTGGGCCAGGCGGAGAACGGCGTAAAGGCCGTGGCGCTGGCGAGGAGCCTCCGCCCCGATGTCGTCGTCGTCGACTCCTGCCTGCCCCACGTCGTTGGGCTGGACTCCGTGCCCCTCTCTCGAATTGGCGGTCTGGACACGGCAACTAGCATCTCTCAGGAGCTGCCCGCTGCTCGCGTGATATTGTTAGGTAACCTGAGCATGGCGGTCTACGAGAAAAGCGGCCCCGGCGGCGATGCCCAGGTGCGCCTCTACAGTCAGACAGCCAAGATCGACCTGACGGTCAGGCTCGGGGAGCTGCGGCGTGGGACGGTAACCGAGGGCGAGGTCCTCTTCGCGAACCTGGAGGTGACAGAGCGAGCGCCGGCCCGGCACAAGGCCGTCGAAGTTGCTGAGAAGGCTGCCTTCGTTAGCGGCTTGGCCATAATGGGTGGCCTCGGCTTGATGCTCACCCTTATCCTCGCTCAGGCGGGCGTCCTGCTGGCCCTAGCCGGTGTCGCTGGCCTCTTGGTCAGCCTGGCCGTGCGGACCGTAGCAGCCATGATGAGCAAGGCTGCCCCCGCCGAGGCGGACTATGAGGTCAAGGGGGCCAAGAAATCAGTAAAGGCGGCGTGACATGGCATCGAAACAGATACTCAAAGAATGCCACCTTTTCGATGGGCTCAACGGCGCGGCCCTGGACCGGATCGCTGATCTAGCCCAGACGAAGGAGTACGACGCCGGAGCTACCATCTTCAGTGAGGGCAGCCCCGCAGACGACCTCTTCATTGTCGCGAGTGGTCGGGTCGCTCTTCAGATGCAACTGCGGACTGCGCTCCCCCAGTCCAGCAAGAGAGTCACAGTCGATGTAGTCGGGCCCCATGACGTCTTCGGCTGGTCAGCGGCTATCGAGCACCGAGAGCATTCGTTGGCCGCCGTCTGTCTCGAGCCGGTTGGTGCCCTGGCCATCGGCGGGCCCAAGTTGAGGTCGCTCCTGAAGGCCGACCAGCAAATCGGCTATGAGGTGCTGAGTGGGCTGATAAAGGTTGTGGCTTCGCGCCTGGATGAGACGAGACATGTCTTGATAAGCGAGCGGATGGTATCCGTATAAGCGGGAGCCGGCGAGTCCGGATAGGAGCCGGAAATACCTCACAAGGGAAAGGGAGAGACACTATGGCAGTCGTCATTGGGGTAATCGTGGCGGTCGTGGTGGTTGCCGTCCTTGGGTCGCTTGTGCTGGGCGTTAAGGTCGTGGCGCAGTGGGAGCGCGGCGTTCTCCTGCGCTTCGGGCGCTTCGCCGGCATCAGACGGCCCGGGTTGAACTTCATTGTCCCCATAATGGACCGTCTCATCAAGGTGGATACGCGTATCCTCACCATTATCCTGGAGCCGCAGGAGGTCATCACAAGGGACAACGTCACCATCAAGGTGGACGCTGTCGTCTACTTC
>JACQUE010000224.1 GCA_016210425.1 Chloroflexota bacterium
GAAACCGTACCCTTGGCCAGGGCCGCCGTTATCAGCCTGCGGGTGTCTATCCCCCGGCCATCATCCTCAACGGTGATGCAGATACCGTTTTCCTCGTGCCGCGCCGAGAGGAAGATTGTGCCTATCTCCGGTTTGCCGGCGACGATGCGCTCGTCCGGCGGCTCGATGCCGTGATCAACGGCGTTGCGCAGTAGATGCACCAGCGGGTCACCGATCTCCTCGATAACCGAGCGGTCTAGCTCCGTGTCCTGCCCCTTGATGATGAAGTCCACCTTCTTCCCACTGCTGACCGCGAGGTCTCGCACGAGGCGAGGTAACTTGTTGAAGACGGTATCTATCTGCAGCAGCCGCGCCTTGGTGATCTCCTCCTGGAGCTGGTCCGTTATGCGCCCCACGTGCTGGGTCGTCTCGCCCAGCGCCCTCACCAGGCCTTCATCGGCATACTTGCCCCCGAGCTGATCGCCCAGACGCAGCAGTCGCGTCCGTTCGATGACCAGCTCTCCCACCAGGTTCATCATGGTGTCCAGCCGCCCGATGTCGATGCGGACCGTCTTCGCCAGCTTGGGGCCCTTGCCGTTCTCCTCGGCCCTGGGTTTGCCGCTAGGGGAAGCGAGAACAGTGACCTTACTCTTGTCATCGTCACTGACCACCGGCGCCGCCTCCGCATTCCCGTTTACGCTCGCCTCCCGGATCTCAACCTTCAGAAGGTCCGGCACTTGCGCGACGACAGCCTGTACCTGCTCTTCGGAGAACGAGGTAGCAAGGAGGATCTGGAGAGAGCCCTCGATCCTCTCCTCCTCGACGGCCTCCTTGGTGGGTACCGACTTTATGAGCTTCCCTATCTGCGACAGCTCGGAGAGGAGTTGCCAGGCTCGGACGGCCCTGAACGGGTTATCGATCCCCACGGACACACTGATGAGATAAGCCTTCTCTCCCCGCTCACTAGCCGCCGCCACCTCTTGCTCCTCGCCAAAGCCTAGCTCCAAGGGTGGGGCATCGTCCTTTCCGGCCGGCTCAGCGGTGGGTTGGACCTCGCTACCAACTTGGCTCAGTCGCGTTAGTGTCTCCGCTAGGTCTGTCTCGCCCACCTCCAGCGCCTCAACCTCGTCTTTCAGGCTGCGGAGGGCGTCAAGGCCGTCCAGAAGAGCGCTTACCACAGGGGTGCTGACTTGAAGATGCCCCTGCCGAAGCTTGTCAAGGACGGTCTCCATGACGTGCGTCAGTTCCGCCATGCGCTTGTGGCCGAGGGCAGCCGAAGAGCCTTTCAGGGTGTGGGCCGCGCGAAAGATCTCCTGCAGGAGGTCGGGCGTCTCCGAGCCCTTCTCGAGGGCAACCAAGTCCTCGTCCAAGAGCTGAAGCAGCTCTTCCGCTTCCTCTAGGAAGACCTTCAGGTCATCCGGACTCGCATCAAGGACAAGCTTCATCTTCCATTCCCTTCCCTTGTCGCCTCGAGACATGAAGCTAAGGTTGGAAAACAGCCATGCTTACATGAATAATCGGCGCAGGATTTAGCAAAAGAAGAGGCGCGGGGCCAATATCCCTCGCCTGGCCAGTGCTGTTTCCTGTAGATGGCCGGCGCTATGCGCCTCCCAAGAGGAGGACGAACTCTCTGAAGACCTCCGGGTCAAAGGCTCCCTTCATCTCGCCCTTCATCATCTCCAGAGCCCGGAACGGCCGCGCGGCGTCTTTATAGGCCCTCTTGGAGGAAAGGGCGGAATAAACGTCGGCGACGGCGATGATCCGCCCTTCAAGGCTTATATCCGCGCGCGACGCCCCCTCGGGGTAGCCGGAGCCGTCGCAACGCTCATGGTGCTCCAGAATGGCTCGCCGCGACACGTCCCCAAGGTGCGCCACATCGCAGGACAGGTCCTTGCCCCAAGCAGGATGCTGCCTCACAAGAGACCACTCCGAGTTGGAGAGAGGCCCGGGCTTATCGAGGATGGACCTGTCGATCCGCCTCTTGCCCAGATCGTGGAGTAGCCCTCCCAGCCCCAGTTCCTTGAGGAAAGCCATCTCTGATATGCCCATGTGTTGGGCCAGAGCTATGGAGAAGACGGCCACATTAACGGAGTGGGTATAAGTGTAGTAATGGTGGGAGACCAGGCCGACGACGCTGGGTAGGATATCTTTCCAGTTGTAGATGTTATCCACGATAGTGGAGACAATGTCCTGCGCTCTCTGGATGGCCTGACCAGTAACGGTCTCCTCGAAGATCTTCTGCACCAGGTTGGTCGTGCCGGAGTAGAGGACGCTGGCCAGCTTGTTCCCATCGGCGCTCCGGTCGGAAAGGACTTCCTCGAGGTATTCCTGGATGTGGTCCAAGTAGACTTCCCGCTGCGAGCTGTGGATGTAGACCGTCCCATGACCCCTATCCCTGAGGCGTCGAATGACCTGCCAGCCGGCTGGTCCGGTCCCGGCCTCGGAATACAAGACGGGGCGCCCTCTCACGGGGATGTAGATATCGAAATTGGGAACCACCAATTTGGAGAAGCTGGAAATATCGACGGGGACGTATCCCGTCCAGGGATCCACAACGATCTCGCCCGGAGGCGCTATGTCCCCTTGAAGCCCCTCTGTGTCGGCGTCTCCCTCGGACACGCGCGTTTCAAGGCCGTCTCTCATGCTCTGCCTCCCAGCTAGTAACTATTGTCGGCAGGAAACGTACCTTTTCGCAACCCAATCTGGGAGACGGGCGGAGATCCGCAATTGGGGCCAAAAAGCGAATCTAGCGGCTGGAGAACGCTTCCGGAAATGCCGACAATACGAGGGAAAGGCTGGCAGACACAAGCGAAGCCACGGAGGAGCGAGATGGTACGGCTGAACTGTTGGAAGGTCAAGAACTGCGGCAGGATGCCGGGGGGCTCGAAGGTAGCTGAGATGGGCATATGTCCAGCCTCTGTTGATACATCCTCTAACGGACTAAACGGCGGTACCAACGGCGGCAGGATCTGCTGGGCAGTCACAGGGACCTTCTGCGGCGGGCAGGTGCAGGGGACTTTCGCGCAAAAGGAGCTCTCGTGCATGAACTGCGAGTTCTTCAAACACGTTAAGGGCGAGGAGGGCAAGTCCTTCCTGCTGTTGCGACCCCAACAGGCCTATAAGAAGCACGAGACAGTGAAGGCGTAAGAGAGTCTGAACGAAGGCCAACAAGTCGATATGCTGAACAGACTTCGTCAAAAGCTGGAGAACGACCGGATACGCAAGCGGATCGCCCGAACGCTGAACGTTGGAGTTGGCCTATATGCGCAGTCCTGGACGCTCCAGCAACTGCCCATCAAGCCTGAGGACCTACACAGGTTGGGGAGCCAGATCACCAACTGGTGCAGTGACGTCATGGCCCACACCAGCAAGCCCTACGGCATCGATCAGGTGAAAGTAGGAATTGCTTGCGCCCGCCCAGGACAGCGGGTCGTGGCAAGCTCCATCTTCGGAGTATTCCGCCAGAGGGAGTTTGCTCAAGAGGGGGGCCCAAAGGAGCAGATCGAGTCGTTCGTCTCCAGGCTGCACATCCCAGAGCTGAACGCTTCCAATACGAGCCTTCGTTTCGCTGCTGTCCTCCTTAGCTACGGTGACGTAGCCAAGGAGTCGATTTTCAACTACTAGCTCAGCCCCCCGAGTCGGCTAGCGCCTGCTCTTGCTCTCCGTCGTTATTCCAGTCGCCAACTGCTCAGCTATCGACCTTACAGTCTCCCCTTCGTTCTCCAACTCCTTGCAGATCCGCAGAAAGGCTCGCTCGTTGAAGGCGAGCCCGTCCTGGATGCCCGCGTTGGAGATAGCGTTGTTGAGGATACCTTGGGAGACCTCGGCCCCGACCGCGCGGCCCAGCGCCTGGAGAAGAAAGCTCCTCGTAAGTTGGATCTCCTGTGCCATGTCAACACCTCCAAAAAATCGGCCTGCTTTATCCAGTCAATCCCCACGTCTGCCGCCCCTTAGCTGCCTTTTGTACCGTGATTCTAGACGTGTCTCTTCTAGCCGGAGTAGGGTAGTCTCTCCCCCGATCCGTAAGCTAGGGGTACCCAGATGGGGTGTATGGTCGTACCAGTCCACAAGTACTTATGAACATGCTTGGCACGACTAAAGACAGGCAGCCCCGGCAAATACAAGGCCGAGGGCAACCTGTACACCTATGAACATGCTTGGCACGACTAGAGACAGGCGGCAGCAGTGTCGATAATCTTCATAGAGAACCGGAAGGGCAGTGAGAGTGCCTGCGATATCCCTGCATCTCCTGGAGGATGAATGGGCCTCATCAGCATAAATGAGTTGCAGCCAGGCATGAAACTGGAAAGGCCTGTCGTAAGTCTGCAGGGCGCGCTGCTGGCGGCTCAGGGTATAGAGCTGACGCTAAAGCACATCCGCCTTTTCAAGACATGGGGCGTCACAGAGGCCGATGTGGAAGGGGCGAACCAACAGAAGGAACACATGACAGAGGAGCAGGTTAAGGCCCTGGAGGAGTCCATCGACGCCCACTTCCAGGGAAATCTGCATGATGCTGTCATGGACGAGATAGCCCGGGTGGCAAAGAAGCTACTGACGTCGCGGAGACAGAGCGTGAACCTAGAGCCGGCCGATGGAACGTATTAATCTCGACCAGATAGTCTCAAAGGTAAACACCCTCCCGACCATTGCACTGGTCTACGACCGTGTTTGTGAGATGGTCGAGAATCCCGACGTCTCCGCCGCCGACCTGGGGAAAGCCATCGCCGAGGATCAGACGCTTACGGCCCGCCTCCTGCGCATCGTTAACTCCGCCTTCTACGGCTTTCCGGAGAAGATAACCACAGTGACGCGGGCAATCAGCATTCTGGGCTTCGAACCGCTCAAGAACCTGGTGCTCGCCACTTCCGTCATGAAATTCTTCGATTCCGACGGCAGCAACTGCCTGGGAGCCAGGTTAGCCAACCTCTGGTCCCACTCCTTGGCGTGCGCTGTCTCGGCCCGTGCCCTAGCCAAGCGGATCGAACACCTCAACCCCGAGGAGATGTTCGTGGCGGGGCTTCTCCACGATATAGGCAAGGTCGTGCTACTCCAGACCTTTCCCGAGGAAACCAAATGCATCTTCTCCCTTGTCAAGGTTAAGGGGATCCCGTTCTTAGAAGCCGAGCACGAGGTGATAGGGGTGGACCATCCACAGATAGGCAGTATCCTTTCAAAGCAGTGGAAGCTCCCGCCTCGGCTTGGCGAAAGCATCGCGCTTCATCACTCACCAAATATGGCCCAGTCAGACGCCCAACAAACGGCGGCTGTCCACCTAGCCGACATCCTCGCTCGCGCCCTCCAGTTCGGCTCAGGGGGTGATGACAGCATCCCTACACTTAACCGCAGCGCCTGGGACGCTCTCCATCTGCCAATGACCCGCCTTGAGCCGACGATGATTGAGATCGAGAGAGAGTACTTCCGATCTTTGAGTCTACTAAGGCCGTCCTATTAGGAGCAGCTTATGCAACGGGTGTCGAGTTGGGAACGGCCGATGACACGTGGAAAACCGGCCAGCGAGGGTCTTATTTTGGAAGTGGCGATGCAGAAAGACGAGAAGGCCCACTCTAACGGCACAAGCTTGTTTGCCCAGAGCGACAATCGCGCCTTCACCCAGGCCTTTTACAGCCTGGCATCCCTCCTTGAGTTTCAGGAGGCACTGGACATCGCGGGTAGCTCCGGGGACATCATCAGGCACATGCTGCGTAAGACCCAGCAGATCGTCCCAACTCGCGCCGTCGGTCTGCTCCTGGTAGAAGAGGCGAGCCAGGAGTTCAAGCTAGTTGGGGCCATTCCGGCCTCAATGAAAGGGCTCTGCCAGAGCGAGATGGACGCCCAAGTGGACGAGGGAGCCTTCGGCGTGGCGGTGAACCACCGGCAGCCGACGGTCGCTCCAACCAAAACATCCCCTGAGACCGGCAGCACGATCCTGGTGCCGCTCATAGTCTCTTATAAGACGCTGGGTATGCTTATAGCCCTCACCCCCCTCGCGGAAAGACAGGTAAAGAGGGGCATCCTGATATCCCTCTCCGTGATAGCCAAGCAGTTCGCCCTCACCATTCGCAGCCACAACCTCTTCGACGACCTGCGCCGCAAGAACACTGCTCTTCAACAGACTAAGGCAGCCCTACAGAAAAAGGTGGCCGAGATGGAGCGCACCGAGGCCGAACTTACAGTCTCCCTGCGACAGCTTGAGGCCAAATCGGCCGAGTTGGAGCGACTGAAGGAGGGCCTGGAAGCCCAGGTTGGGAAACGTACTCGAGAACTCCTGGCCGCAAACGAGGAGCTTCAGCGCCTCTACAGGACCGATGGCCTGACGGGGCTGCCCAACCGACAGTTCCTGGAAGAGTCGCTGAAAGAGGAGGACTCCGTCCTCATGCGGGACGCCTCCCCGGTAACTGTAGTCGTCATCGACGTCAATAATCTCAAGTTCGTCAACGATACGCAAGGGCACGAGCAGGGGGACCTGGTCATCAAAGAAGTGGCCCAACTCCTTAAGAGCTGCGCCCGGGAGACTGACCTGGTGGCGCGCTTCGGCGGAGACGAGTTCGCAGTCATCATGCCGGAGGCCCAGCCCCAGGCGGCAAAATCCTTCACAAGACGCGTTCAGCTCGCACTGCGCCGCCTCAACCAAAGCCGGGATAGGCTGGGGGTGCCCAAGATCAGCGTTGCTATCGGCTATGCCGACACCACAGAGGGTGACAATATAACGGCCACCTTCAACGCCGCCGATTACCGAATGTACGAGGACAAGCAGCGCTACTACCGGCAGATATACAGGCGAAAGCAGCGCGCAAAAAAGCCCCTGCAGATCGCAGGGGACGACTTCAGCTACTCCTCTGTTGTCGCTTAAGCTTGCCCTGATAAAGTACCTTCTTCCCTTACCCAAAGGTACTCCCGCCTAGGAAGCCGGGGAGCATCTACCCTACAGAACCAAACCATGCCTTGACATAATAGAGCCATCTGGATCGAGCGGCTTATTGGAGGCATGGATCCCTTGGCTGAGAACTCGTCTACTGCGAAATGCAAAAAAGGGAAAGCCCTCAACCTTTTATTCGAAGAGGCTGTCCCGCACTTGCTCTATTATCCGTGGGAAGCGGACACATTGTTCAAGAGCGTCTGTGGCGCCCTGAATCCGGTTGCGCGCGCGCAGCCACTGCCCCCCTAGGTAGACTCCTGTGCGGCCTAGGGGGCTTCTTCATAATATAACGTGCGCGGAGGAGGAACGGATGAATCCGGGACTCTCCCTTCAGACCAAGCCAAGGAGGGCATCCATCCCCCGGTCCGCTCTCCCTATAGGGCCAGGGCTGTCGTGGCATGGTGAGATCATCTCCGCCCTGAGCAGGGCTGCCGTCTCCTGGCAAAGCCCTTCCGAGCTTGCACAGGCCCTAAGCGGAGCTCTGGA
>JACQUE010000028.1 GCA_016210425.1 Chloroflexota bacterium
GCGCGGAAGATGCTGTACGAGGGATCTGGCAGGCAGTGGGACCCTCAAGTGGTGGAAGCCTTCGTTCGCGTGTTGGCGGCAGGGGCTGAAACGGCCAGCTAGAAGCTTCTCCTGGGCTCGGGCCAGTCCACTAGCGCTTTCAAAACTTCCAAAGGCCGAGTCATCGTGCTGGATTGCGCGGAGGGTGCGTCGACTTTTCAAGGCGCCTCCTCGTGATTTGACTTGGATTTTGGGTAGCTGAGATCCCATGCCCGATTTCTCCTTCTGCCCCAAGTGCGGCGGTCCCCTCGTTGAGCGAGAGCGCGACGGGCGGTTGCGCCTCATATGCGACCGCTGCGGCTTCGTCTTCTACCGCAACCCCATCGTCGGTGTGGCCGTCGTCGTGCTGGAGGGCGGACGCATTCTGCTGGGGCGGCGCGCCGGCTCCTACAGGGGGGCCTGGTGCATACCGTGCGGCTACGTCGAGTGGGACGAGGACGTGCGCGAGGCGGCGCGTCGCGAGTTCCACGAGGAGACGGGCCTGGAGGTGGCCATCGGCGAGGTCTACGCCGTCCACTCCAACTTCCACAACCCTAAGCAGCACACCGTCGGCGTCTGGTTTCTCGGCGAGCGCACCGGAGGTGAACTGCGACCTGGCGGCGACCTTGACGAGGTGGCCTTCTTTGCACTGGATACTCTGCCCGACGACCTCTGCTTCCCTACCGACAGGCTGGTTTTGGAAAAGCTTCGTGCCGAAGAGTAGTGCCTTGCCGCCTCGTGTCGCGGATGCTATGATCCGCCATGCAGAGACTTGTATTGAGAGGATGCATTGAGCACAACTGTGGCCCTGGAGACGCTGGGCTGCCGCCTGAATCAGGCGGAGAGCGAGGATCTGGCCCGCCGGTTCCGCGCCCAGGGCTACCGCGTCGTCGAGCCGGACGCCTCAGCCGATATATATGTTCTCAACACCTGCACGGTGACGCACGTCGCCGACCAGAAGGCCCGCCATCTCATCAGCGCCACGCGCCGCCGCAACCCGGATGCCCTGCTGGTGGTCACCGGCTGCTTCGCGGAGCGGGTGGCCCCGCACCTCGAAGGCTCCAGCCTAGTCGTCGGCAACGCCGACAAGGAGCGCATCGTGCCGCTGGTGATGGAGCGATGGCCCGTCGTGCCTAACGGGAATGGCAACGTGGAAGACGGCCCGCACCGAACGCGCGGCGCGATCAAGATACAGGAGGGCTGCGACGACGTCTGTTCTTACTGTGTAGTGCCGCGCACGCGCGGACGCGAGCGGAGCGTGCCTGCCGACGAGGTGGTCGCCCAGGTGCGCCGGTGCGCCGCCGAGGGTTATCGCGAAGTGGTGCTTACAGGGACGCAGCCCGGCTACTACGGGCGCGACCGAGAGGGCCATGCCGACGCCGATCTATCCTCGCTGGTGCGACGTATCCTCGATGAGACCGGCATCTGGCGACTACGGCTCTCGTCGCTGCAGCCCCAGAACGTGACACCGGAGCTTCTGGCGCTCTTTGCCGACCGCCGTCTCTGCCGCCACCTGCACATGCCGCTACAGAGCGGCAGCGACGCCGTCCTGCAGCACATGCGCCGTCGCTACACCGTCGCCGACTACCGGCGGGCAGTGGAGACGGCGCGCGCCGCCATCCCGGATCTCTCCATCACCACCGACGTCATAGTCGGCTTCCCGGGCGAGACGGATGCCGAGTTCGAGGAGAGCATTGGCTTCTGTGAGGCTCTCTCCTTCGCAGCGATGCATGTCTTCCCCTGCTCGCGCCGGCCCGGCACAGCAGCCGCCCGCCTGGCTGAGCAGGTTCCGCGCCAGGTGAAGAAGGAGCGCAGCGAGCGCATGATAGAGGCAGCGCGCGAGATGGCTTGCCGCTTCCGGCAGGGCTTCCTGGGACGGACGCTGGAGGTGCTGTGGGAGGCCCGGGAGCCCGCTGGAGCCTGGAGCGGCCTCACCGACAACTATATCCGGGTTTTCGCCGCCACCGAGCGGCTATTAGCGAATCGCCTCCTCCCGGCGCACATGGTCGCCGCCGGAGAGCGAGGCCTCTGGTGCGAGCCGGAGCTTACCGGGACTGAGTGCTGGCTTGCTCCGGGTTAAATGGTTTCTGAAGGGAGCTCGGCTATGGATCTTGCCAATCGCGTTCTGATCGTCATCATGGCAGCCCTTTTTATCGTCTTCTGGGTTGCCGTCATTGTCACCCTCGTCGTCTTTCCCGACCAGACCATCGACAACGTCCGGCGTCTCCTCAATAGCTTCGAGGACAACAGGAGCTTTGCCCGGTTTGTGGCCGGGCTCCTGGGAGCAGCCCTCCTGCTGACCTCGCTGCTTATCCTGATCCTCGAGTTCTTCCCTGAGGCCAAGTCGGTGCAGCTCACGCACGTGACCGGAGGCACGGCCCATATCAGCACCGATGCCATCGCCCAGCGCATCAAGCACGACGCGGAGGATATGGCGGCCGTGCGCGAGGCGAAGCCGTCGGTGACGGTGCGCGGCAAGGACCGCGTCGACGTTAAGGTGGAGATGCAGCTTGAGAGAGGGGCCACCGTCGCCGCGGCCAGCGAGGGCGTGCTGCGCCAGGTCCGGGCCTCGGTCGAGGACCTGGGCGTGAAGCTTGCTGAGGTCAAGGTCCACATCGCTCACCTTCCCAAGGGTACAGGCATGGCGCAAAGAGAAGCCCCAGCCGCACCGCCGCCCGCCGCTCCTGAGGCCCCCAAGTCTGAGCAGGAGCGCCCCGAGGGACAGCCGGAGCGCGAGCAGCCCAGAGGTCCCCTTTGGGATGAGCCGTCCAAGCCTGGGGATGGGCAGGCCTGAAGCAGGCGTGGGTAGCCGGAATGGATCGCCAGACGGCGCAGAACACCATCGAAAGCCTCCTCTTTATGGCGGATAAGCCGGTGGAGCTAAAGCAGATGGAGCGCGTGCTGGACATCGCCGCTGAGGCTGTTGAGGATGCCCTGGCCGGGCTGGAGGAGCGCTGTCGCCAGGGGGGTGTCCGGTTGCTGCGAGTGGCCGGCACGGTGCAGATGGTGACCGCACCCGAGGCAGCCCCATACGTAGAGCGATTCCTGGGGCTGGGCGGAGGCAACAAGCTGTCGCAGGCGGCCCTGGAGACGCTGGCCATCATCTCCTACCGCCAGCCCGTCACGCGGGCGGGCATCGAGGCCATTCGCGGTGTGAACTCGGACCAGGCCGTGGCTACCCTCCTCGCTCGGGGTCTCATCCAGGAGGTGGGGCGAATGGAGACAGTCGGGCGCCCGGTCCTCTTTGGGACCACCTTCGAGTTCCTCCAGTACTTCGGACTGCAGGGCTTACAGGAGCTGCCCGGCCTGGACGTCGACCATACGGAGGGCTAAGGGCGTAGAGCCGGCTTTCCCAGATGCTTTACAAGAATGGAGGCCTATGGTATTATGCGCCCGTTTTGTGTGACGGACGGCCCCCGCGCGGGGGTAAGACGAGGCGGTAAGCGATGGCTGACGGCATCATAGTTACCATAGCAGGTATGGGGATCGTCTTTGCCACCCTAATCATCCTCGTCATCGTCATGACCGGGCTGGAGCGTCTTTTCCGGAGTACTGCGCCTGCTGAGGAACCGTCGGAGGAGCTCTCACTGGAGGAGCAGCAGGTTCCTGAAGGCGAGACCATCGCCGCCATCGCCGCTGCCCTCACCATCGCTCTCGCCGAAGACGGCAAGCCCGCCGTAGCGCGACCTATCGCCTTCGTCCGGGCACACCACCCGGCCGCTAGCGGCTGGAGGTCATTCGGGAGGGAGCGGCAGATGCGCTCAAGATTGCCCTAGAGGTTGGAGTCTGTGAAGGAGTTCAAGATCAAGGTCAACGGACGCACTTATGTTGTTCTAGTCGGTGATACCAGCCACTCCCCCATTGCGGTAACGGTTAACGGTGAAGTCTACCATGTGGAACTGACGCAGGAGGGGGCTTCGGCGGCACAGGTCGCTCCTGCCGCGCCGCCGGCCCCGCCAGCGGCCGGCGCTGAGCCAGTTGATCGGGCCCCGGTCCATAATGGCAACAGGATAACGGCGCCCATGCCCGGCAAAATCCTCGAGGTCCTGGTTAAGGTGGGAGACTCAATCTCCTACGGCGACGAGATCTGCATCCTGGAAGCCATGAAGATGCAGCAGAGCATCCGGGCGCCCAGGGCGGGGGTGGTTAAGGGGATAGGCTGCGCCCCGGGACAGAGCGTGGCGTACGGACATCTACTGATAGAGCTGGGCTAGGAGGCGCTGGACAGGATGGACTGGGGGGCGCTACAGAGCCTGGGTGATGGCTTCGCGGCGCTTGACTGGCGCCGCGTGATAATGCTCGTCGTGGGCGGGATCTTGATCTACCTGGCCGTCGCCAGGGACGTCGAGCCCGTCCTCCTGTTGCCCATCGGGCTGGGGGCGATCCTCGGCAACATGCCCCTCACCGGCATGGGTGAAGAGGATGGCCTCTTTGGGATACTGCATCGGGTGGGCATTAGGACCGAGATCTTCCCCCTGCTGATCTTCATCGGCATCGGGGCCATGACCGATTTCGGGCCGCTCCTGGAGCGGCCTTCGACTGTCCTGCTGGGCGCCGCCGCCCAGTTCGGGATATTCGGCACGATGCTGGTGGCGATTGGCGTCGGACACTGGATGGGCTGGGGGCTCAAGGAGGCGGCCTCCATCGGCATCATCGGCTCCGCCGACGGCCCGACCTCCATCTACGTGGCCAGCAAGCTGGCGCCCAACCTCCTCGGCCCCATTGCCGTCGCCGCCTACTCCTATATGTCCCTGGTGCCCATTATCCAGCCGCCCATCATGCGGCTTCTGACGACAAAAGAGGAACGGCGCATCAAGATGGAGTACACTACGCGCCACATATCCAAGACGACGCGCATCCTCTTTCCCATCGTGACGACCC
>JACQUE010000228.1 GCA_016210425.1 Chloroflexota bacterium
AAGAGGCATAAGTCAAGTGTGTTTGCTTGTGGAGGACATAGAAGCCGCTGTACAAGAATTCTCCGCGGCGTTCGTAGTGGAGCCAGCCCGAATAATGGAGCCTACAATTCCCTGGACGTATCGGGGCAAGCCAGCAGCGGATATCCGCATGAAAGCGGCTCACTATATGTGGGGCGATATCGAGTTGGAGCTCATCCAGTGGATAGCAGGTGAGTCCGCCTACAAAGAGCACTTGGAGAGGAAGGGGTTCGGACTGCACCATATCGGGATCCTGTCCTCAGCCTTCGATCGTGACCTGAAGGAGTTTGAAGAGCATGGAATCAATCCGATCCAGATGGTGCGGAACACGTCCGAACGTGGGATCGCTTATATGGATACCGAGAAGCCTCTGGGGTTAGTTGTAGAATTGATGCCCGGATTTGTGGCCAAACGTAGGGACGCTTAAGGCACTTAGGTCCTCTGGGTTGAAGCCGATGGCCAGCGCGAAGTAGGCCGCGCAGAAGAGCTTACCTCAGACCACTAGGTCTTCAATGACTGTTTGGAGAAAGGGGACGCCCCAACATGAGAAGCAGAAGCCGTAAGACTATGCTGTGGCTCGCAGCTTCGTTCCTCCTTGTGATCGTCGGGGTCTTGGCTCTCGTGGCTTGTGGTAAGGAGGAGAAGGCAGCGGGCCCGGCGGCCAAGGCGACGGTCGCCCCCACCGCTAAGGCGACGCCGGTGCCCCGTCTGCAGTCGGAGGACTTCAAGCGGCTACCTCAGAAGATCCAGGATGCCTGGACGAAGTGGCACCCTGATAACTTGAAGCGCCCCGATCCGTACAAGCCGATCTACGGCGGTATCGCCCGCCGCACCGGCAGCGTCAACATGGGCAAGAACTTCATCAAGGCCAATCAGCCCTCCGGCGCTACCATCTGGAACTTCGTCTCCGTCGGTTTGATTCGAGACAAGCGGAGCTGGGGTGAGGATATTGCGAATCCCACGCCTGAGCCCGACGTGGCAGAGAGCTGGTCCTCCAATAAGGACGGCACCGAGTGGACCTTCAAGATCCGCGACAATGTCTACTTCCAGGATCTGCCGCCGGTGAAAGGGCGCAAGCTCACGGCCAAAGACGTGAAGTGGTGGCTGGACACACTGCGGGCGGAGGCCTACTTCGCCGGCGAGCTGGCGGAGATCACTAGCGTTGACGCGCCTGATGACCGCACCGTCGTCATCAAGACCAGCAAGCCCGTCCCCGACATGCTCAACATGCTGGCGTACTGGCAGACGGCTATCTTCCCCAAGGAGTGCTGGGATGATGAAAAGAACTGCATGGAGAACATGCCCGTGGGCGTGGGCGCCTTCCAGATAAAGGAGCACACTGAGCAACGCGTGACCATGGTCCGCAATCCGAAGTACCATCTGAAAGACTTCGCCGGCAACCCGCTCCCCTACTTGGACGGCATAGAGATCATCGTGGTGCCCGATGCCGCCGCCGCTGAGGCCGCCTGGCGTACAGGCCAGACCGACTACTACTTCCAAACGAACTTCACCAAGGTGGAGACGTTTGTAAAGGAGAACCCTGGCGTCAAGGTGGAGATGGACGGGCCCACCCAGGCCGCTTTTCTATCCGGCATGGCCGTGATATTCAACTTCAAGAACCAGGGTCCCTGGCAGGACAAGCGCGTGCGCCAGGCCCTCTCCTTGGCCATCAACCGCGAGCGCATCTGCGAGATCGCCAACTTCGGTATGTGCCTAGTGCCCTTCCCCGTCAGTTACGTTGAGCTCGGCCGCAGTTTCGAGTTCTCCTGGGGAGACCTGCCCGAGACCATGAAGTACAATCCTACGAAGGCCAAGCAACTCCTGGCCGATGCCGGCTACCCTAACGGCTTTAACCTCGACATCCAGACCGACCTCACATATGATAACGTCTGGCTGGAGGTCTTCAAGGACTGGGATGCCATCGGCGTCAAAGCGAAACAGGACAAACAGCAGGACCTCTACCTTAACGCCTCCAAGCGCACTTTCCCGGCAGCCCAGGGCACCCGCTCGACGCCCATTGGCACGCGTGGCAAGCTGTACACCTGGGCTATGCTCCACTCGACGGCTCCGGGCAACGTGGAGAGCTACAACGACCCCGAGATGGACAAGGTCTTGGACGACTGGCGCTACAGCGCTATCGGCTCCGATCAGAGGAAGCAGCTTAGCCAGCAGCTCTTCAGCATGGTCTCCGACCGTCTGCCGCGTATTGAAATATGGGATTTCACTCGCTACGAGGTCCAGCAGCCCTGGCTCTACAACCTGGCCTGCGGCTCTAGTGCCGCCTGCGTCACTGAGGGCGTTAGGTCCTGGGCCAAGGTCTGGATAGATCCCTCGCAGGGCCTGCCCGCCGCCCGCAAGTTTGATCCGCGTTCGGCCCCGTAAGCAGGCAGAAGCTTGTAGTCAAGGGGGCGCTGGTCCACCGGCGCCCCCAAGTTAGCTTACAGATTGTTTCCAAAGGATCACGATCCCTACGGGGCGTGCATCCTGGCAGTATTTGAACCATCCGCCGAGGGAGATGGACGGTTTCGCTCGGGGATCGGGAGGAGACCAGTTTAGGCGAGGGAAAGGAACTGGAATGAAACTCAAAGGTAAGCATGCCCTGATAACAGGAGGAAGCCGCGGGATCGGCCGGGCGATCGCCCTAGCCTATGCTAGGGAAGGGGCGAACGTCGTTATCGCCGATGTGCTAACCGATCAGGCCGAGGAAGTTGCGAATGATATTAGGGCTATAGGGCGCGAGGCTATCAGTGTTCAATGCGACGTCAGTGAAGAGGAGCAGGTGCAACGTGCTCTTGAAAAGGCCGTTAGCGCCTTTGGGCGGGTGGACATCCTTGTGAACAATGCCGGTGTTACATCCGGGGGCGTCAGGGTAATCCGCATCTGTCTCCTGGGCGTCTATTATGGATGCAAGCACGGTAGTCGTTTGATGGTGGACCAGGGAGGGGGCGCCATAATAAATACCGGCTCCAACTCCTGCTTTTACCCAATGTGCTCAGATGCCTTTTTTGAACTCCTGGATCTCATGAAAGCGGAAGCGGATGTGCTACCGGAAACCCTTATAGAGCAAACCGCCGCTCACCCCCGACCATACTATGTGGCCAAGCGCGGGGTAATGGAACTGACGCGGTTCTTTGGCGTGAGATATGCCGGCAGAGGAGTCCGCGTAAATTCTGTGATTCCTGGGATGACGATGACCGAGCTGACTAGGGCTGTGTGGGAGAATGAAGAACGCAGGAAATATATGGAAAGCCAATGTCCTATGGGCCGTCTGGGTCTACCGGAGGATTTGACCCCTGCCTACGTGTACCTGGCCAGCGATGACTCTTCGTACATGACTGCTCATAGCATGGTAGTGGACGGTGGGGGCGCCGCAATGGGTAAGCCGGGAGGGCCTTATGCGCCTCGCTGGTGGGCCCCCTTGGGCATGGAGAATGCCGGCTGGGCAACGCTCCAGTCACCGATAACAGCCCCTCTGTAGGATGGCCGGAAGGATAAGTCTGCCAAAGAAGAAGGGAGGAGCGATGGCATCGGCACCCGAGAAGTGGGACCTGGAAGTAGACATCGTCGCGGTGGGCTCCAGCAGCGGCGGCATGACAGCCGCCATCTACGCCCATGACGCCGGACTAAAGGCCGTGGTGCTGGAGAAGGCGAACAGCATCGGCGGCGGCTGCGGCGTCCTCATCTGGATCCCCGTCAACCACTATATGCGCGAGGCCGGCATCGCCGACTCCCGCGAGGCAGCTATCGACTACCTGCGCCACACCGCCGTGG
>JACQUE010000233.1 GCA_016210425.1 Chloroflexota bacterium
AAGTTCCTGTTTGAGCACGAGCGGACAACAAGTACTGAGCTCACCATTGAAACGCCCGGAGGCATTGCCGCCTGCAGTCTCAAGCATGCGCGAGGCAGGGTGACGGAAGTAGAGGTTGACATGGGGAAAGCAGAGTTTGCTGCGTCAAAAATTCCAGTCCTGAGCGCTTCTGAGGAGATTATTGATGAGCCTGTGCAGATAGATGGGACTGACCTTCTTGTGACGGCCGTGAGCGTTGGGAATCCTCACTGCGTAGTGTTGTTAGAAAATCTTAAGGCCTTGAATCTTAATGAGTGGGGGCCAGCACTAGAGCATCATGTACTCTTTCCTAATAGAACTAATGTACAGTTTGTGCAAGTCATAGCACCGGATCGAGTGCGAATAGTTGTATGGGAGCGTGGTGCAGGACACACCAAGGCATCGGGTAGTAGTGCCTGCGCGGTCGTCGCTACCTGTGTGCGTAAGGGACTTACTCAGCGGAAGGTGAGTGTCGAAATGGAGGGGGGAACTGTTGATATCGAGGTCAAAGACGACTTCCGGATACTGATGCGCGGGCCAGCGAGCGAAGTATACATGGGCAGGATATCAGAAGAGTTCATCTGGGCACTTACCCACAAGTCAAAGGTCATGGAGCCGACCAGTTCAGCATTCGTTTGATTGATCGCAGACCTGACGAATGTTTACAGTTGCTGCGATAGGGAGAGTGCATAACCAACTGTCATACTGAACGAAGTGAAGCATCTCTCAGCCCAAGGGCGGCTCGCGAGCCGCCCTACTTACCAAAAGCCCCCTCTGTTAGAGGGGGCTCTTCACATCCTTGTTGCCTTCGGGCTCAGTCGTGCGGGCCCATCTTGACGCCGTGGAAGCGGCCAAGCTGCTCCAGGTAGTCATCGTCCACCTGGACGCCGCCCGCCTTCATAGCGTCCAGCGGCATCGGCGAGGGCTTGGCGCGGACGGTCCGGATGGGCTCCGTACCGAGGACCGGCTCCTCCTCGAGCTGCCGTATCTCCGCCTCGGACATGCCGAGGATGCCGCCGAGCACCTCGTGGTTGTGCTGTCCCAGCAGCGGCGCGGGCCGCAGCTTAGCGACCCCTGTCACGCTGTAGTGTGCCGGAAGCTGCTTGGGGAAGACGCGCGTGCCTACGACCGGCTGGTCGATTATCTCGTAGAAGTTCCGCTCCCGCAGGTGCGGGTCCATCATCACTTCCTTGGGGTCGGCGACAGGCGCTGCGGGCACGCTGGCCTCCAGGAGTATCTTCGCCGCCTCGTTGTGGTCGCGCTGGCAGGTCCACCCCCCGATGAGTCGGTTGAGCTCCTCCTGGTTCTTCCAGCGGCTCAGCCCGTCGGCGAACTTCTCGTCCTTCGTCCAAGCCGGACCGCCGATGGCCTTGCAGAAGGCATTCCACTCCTCATCGTTGCTGACGACGATGGTCACCCAGCTATCGTCGCCCTGGCAGGGGTAGCAGCCATGCGGGGCCTTCCAGGCGTGCCGGTTGGCCTGGCGCGTTGGCACGCGCCCGTTCATCGTGTACTCCAGCACCTTCTCGCCCAGGAAGGAGACGATGGCCTCCCGCCCGGAGACGTCGATGTGCTGGCCCTTGCCGCTCTTCTCGCGGTAGTAGAGGGCCGTCAGCAGGGCGGCGGCGCCGGCCGCGCCCGTGGACCAGTCGCCGTGGGCGACGGCCGATGCCATCGGCATACCGTCGGGGTAGCCGGTGATGGACGTGAGGCCCGCCGACTCCATTACGCCGGCGTAGGCCACCCAGTCCTTGCGGGGCCCCGTCGCGCCGAAACCCGACATCGAGACCATGATGATGCCGGGGTTGATTGCGCTCAACACCGGATAGTCCAGCCCGAAGTTTTTCATCGCCCGCGGGCTGTAGTTCTCGGCCACCACGTCGCTCACAGCGACGAGGCGCTTGAATATCTCGGCGGCCTTCGGGTTCACCAGGTCCAGGGTGATGCCCATTTTGCCCATATTGAGGCGGTGGAAGTAGCCGCCGCGATTCCAGGGCTGGTCGCCCGGGTCATTCTCGGCGAACTGCATCTCGCGGGTGGGCATGTCGGGCCGCTGGATAGCCTCCACCTTGATCAGCTCGGCGCCCAGAAACGGCCAGAAGAGCGTGCCCGTCGTCCCGGCCACGGCCCTGGTGAGGTCCAGAACTCTTATCCCTTCCAAAGGTAGCTTCGCCATCTCTTACCTCCTCAGTTGCCTGCCTTAGATGACGTCCCTCTCGCGCATGCGCACCAGGTCTTCCTTGCTGTAGCCGAGCCGCCCGCCGAGGATCTCCTCGTTGTGCTCGCCCAGCAGCGGCGCTCTGGTGACCTGGCCGGGGGTCTCGCTCAGCTTGGCTATCGTGCCCGGAAAGACCACTTTTCCGGCTTCCGGATGCTCCACCTCGGCCATGAAGTTACGCGCCTGGAACTGTGGCTCCTCCAGTAGCTCGTCGATGGTGACGGCCGTCGTGAAGGGCATGCGCAGCGTCTGGGCGAAGTCCACGATTTCATGCCGCCCGTGGGTCATCAGGTAGGGAAGCAGGAACTGCTCATCGAACTCCTTGGCGTGCTGCTGGCGCAGGCGGTGGTTGGTGAACCACTCGTGCTCCGCCAGCTCCGGCCTACCGATAAGCAGCGCCAGCGATGGCATGCCGCCCAGGCCCGGCGTCACGTTGACGTAGCCGTCCTTGCAGGGATAGACGCCCACGGGGTGGCCGGTGGTGAACCGCGTGCGGGAGCGCCCGCGGACCATGCCCATGTAGACGTAGGAGACCTCCGCCGACTGCAGGTTAGAGGCGACGCACTCGTGGATCGAAAGGTCAACGTGCTGGCCGATGCCGTCCTTGTGCTGGCCGATGACCGCCCCCATCGTCGCGATGTAGCCGACGATGCCCCCCATGTACTCGGCCTGCGAGCCACCCATGGCCACAGGCTCGCGGCCCGCCTCGCCCATCGCGCCAATGCCACCACCCCATGCCGCTAAAGTTAGGTTCGTGGCCTTATAATCGCGGTAGGGGCCGGTCTGGCCGAAATTGGAGATGGAGGTCATGACGAGCCTGGGGTTGATCTCGCGCAGGGTCTCGTAGGAGAGGCCCAGCGAGGCCAGGACGCGCGGCTCGAAGTTCTCAACGAGGACATCGGCGTCCTTAACAAGCTGCTTCAGTATCTTCTTGCCCGTCGCCGTCTTCAGGTTGAGGGTGATGCTCTTCTTGTTGGTGTTGAGATAGAGGAAGAGCCCGCTGGTCTCTGGGTTGGGGATGTCGTGCTGGAAGGGCCCTTCCTGCCTGGCCGGGTCGCCGGTGCCCGGCGGCTCCACCTTTATGACCTCGGCCCCGAAGTCAGCCAGCAGCTTCG
>JACQUE010000030.1 GCA_016210425.1 Chloroflexota bacterium
GTCGGCAACATGACCTTCAAAAACAGGACCTATCACCTGCCCATCGGCACCCCCGGCTACAAAGGTGAGACGGCCCTCAACTACTATCGGGCGCGGGCCAAAGGGGGCGTGGCAGCCATAAACACGGGCGGCCTTGCCAATTTCGACAGGATGCTGAGGGGGACGGACCTGCTGAAGATCTTCGCCGACACCGTTCACGACGCCGCGCCGGACTGCAACGTCGGCGTCCAGGCCTTGGCCGCCTACGGCCCGGAGAAGGTCGAGACGACGGGCCTAACCCCTTCAGGGTATTGGTCTCCGGCCTCCAGGGACTCCATCGCGAACAACTTCAAGGACCCCGAGCCGGCGATGATCACCAAGGAGCAGATGCGGCAGTACACCGAGTGGCTGGCGGAGGCAGCCCAGAACTTCGTCAAAGTGGGCTTCGACTTCATGGAGCTGCACTCCACCCACGCCTACATCTGGCGGCAGTTCCTCTCCCCCATGGACAACAAGCGGGACGACGAGTACGGCGGCCCCGTCGAGAACAGGGTGCGCTGGCAGTGCGATACGGTGCGGGCCATCCGGCAGGCCGTCGGCAACAAGCTCGGCATCACTTTTCGCCTGGCGGCCATGGAGCCCGAGCGCGACGGTATCACCCTGGAGGATAGCTCCAAGGCAGCCATGCTGCTGGAGCAAGCCGGAGTGGATGCGCTCATCATCTCGGAGGGGGCCAACTTCCACCCCCGGGGCTTCATCGCCTCCTGCGTACCCCTCAACGTATCCTTCCCGCGCAACTGCTTCACGCAATGGTCGGCGGCCATCAAGAAGTTCGTGAACATCCCTGTTATCGCCGTGGGTAGGATCGTTCGCCCCGACGAGGCGGAGGAGGTACTGCAGACGGGCCAGGCGGACATCATCGGTATGGCCCGCGCTCTAATCGCCGACCCCGAATGGGTCAACAAGACCCGAACGGGCGCCTGGGAGACGATCACACCCTGCCTCGGTTGCAACGTTTGCATGCACAGGACCAATCCCAAGTACACCTACATGACCTGTTCCGTGAATCCCCGGCTCTGCCAAGAGAAGGAAAGCGAGTACGGGCCGGCCGAGCGGAAGAAGAAGGTCATGGTGGTCGGCGGCGGGCCGGCGGGCATGGAGGCCGCGCTGGTGGCTGCCGACCGCGGCCACGACGTCACGCTCTACGAGAAGGGCGCGGAGTTAGGCGGATTGCTCTTCGCCGCCTCCGTCGGCCAGGGCAAGGAGCAGGTGGAGGAGTTCCGCAAGTATCTGGCCCTGGGCGTCGCCAGGACTGGTGTCAAGGTCAAGCTGGGCACCGCGGTGGACGCGGCGCTGGTGGCCAAGGAGAAGCCGGACGCGGTCGTAGTCGCTGTCGGCTCCACGGCGCGTCTGCTGGAGATACCCGGCATCAATCGGGAGAACGTTGTGACGGCTGAGGACGCCCTGCTCGGCACCAAACCGGTGGGCCGGCGGGTGCTGGTGGTCGGTGGCGGCATGGTCGGCCTGGAGACGGCGGAGCACCTGGCCAACCAGGGCAAAGCCGTCATCCTCGTGGAGATCCTGGACCAGTTGGGCGCCGACATCGAGGCCAACAACAAGGGCGGCATCATCTACAACACCAGGATGGCGGGTGTCCTCTGCCACGTGAAGGCCTATCCGGAGGAGATCACCAGGGACGGCGCAAGGGTGTCCATCGACGGCAAGTCGCAGTTCCTACCGGTGGACACGGTGGTGCTGGCCGTGGGGCGCGTGGCGGACAACGCCCTGGCGAAGTCGCTGGAGGGCAAGGCGCCCGAGGTCCACGTCATCGGCGACGCCAACGGCGGCGGCCGCTTCCGCGAGGCGGTCATTGAGGGACACACCGTAGGCAGGACACTGTAGCCAGCTCATTTCGAGCTGATCCCAAGAAATCGGAGGAGGTCATATCATGGGCGTGAGCCATTCTGTGTTTGTGGCCTTTAAGCCGGGCGCTCCCGAGCCGGCTATCCAGGAGTTCATCGATGCCCTGGACGAGTTTCCTGCCAACAAGCCCGGGCTCAGGCGTTGGATATCTGGAAAGACGGGCCCCTACTATCCTTCCGCCAGCAAGGAATTCACCCACGCCTTTTGCTGCGAGGTCGACTCGCCCCAAGCGATGCTCGACTATGCCTCCCATCCTTTCCACCGCGAAGCTGCAAAGCACATGGGCCCCATCGTTGACCACTACCTGGTGCTGGACTTCGAGTACACGCGCGTCCAGCAGAGTGCCGTGGTTCACCAGGTCAGCGGCGATGGCCAGCAGGCAGTTGCTCATGTCGTAATGCTGAAGTTCAAAGAGGAAGTCCCAGCGGAGCAGGTGCAAGAGTTCATCACCCTCTTGGATCGCTTCCCCAGGGAGAAGCCCCACATACGAAGATGGATATCGGGAAAGACCGGCCCCTTCTATCCCAGTGCGACCAAGGACTACACCTATGCGTTCATAGCTGAGGTAGACTCCATTGAGGCGATGAAGGAGTACGCGGTTCACCCCTATCACCGAGACGTCGTAGGCCCGAAGCTGGGGCCAATTATGGAGAAGGTGCTGGTGGTGGATTTTGCCTTTTCTCGAGTGATGCAGAGCGCCCAGGACTACTTCCAAGTCGTTCGTTACCGGTAAGACGCTCTAGCCCACTGATAGTCACGCAGACGGTTGGAACTGCTGAGGCGGCAGCGCCAGACGCAGCAGGAGGCCGAGGGTATGGGGTTGCTTGAAGACCTGAAAGATATCGAAGACATCCAGACGCTCAAACATAA
>JACQUE010000232.1 GCA_016210425.1 Chloroflexota bacterium
AACCAGGACCTCAAGCTGCCTGACCAGAAGATCGTGGTGGTGCATCGGTCGGACGGCTCGGGCACGACCTACATCTTCACCAACTACCTCTCGAAGGTGAGCCAGGAGTGGAAGGACAAGGTCGGCAATGCTACAGCCGTCAATTGGCCGGGCGACATCGGCGGCCAGGGGAACGAGGGTGTCGCTGGGCAGGTACGGCAGCTTCCCGGCGCAATCGGCTACGTGGAGTTGGCCTACGCCAAGCAGAACAAGATGCCTTGGGCGATCCTGCGTAACGCCGCCGGCAACTATCTGGAGCCCTCTTTGGATGCCACCAGCACGGCAGCCCAGGGTGTGACCCTGCCCGACGACATGAAGGTGATGATCACCAACTCGGCTAACGCCCAGGCCTATCCCATTGCCGGCTTCACCTGGCTCCTTGTCTACAAGCAGCAGCCCGACTGCACCAAGGGGAAGGCGCTGGTGGGTATGCTCTGGTGGGCCATCCACGAAGGCCAGAAGCTGGCCCCGCCTCTAGACTACGCTCCGCTTCCGCAGGATGCCGTAAAAAAGGCCGAGGCCGAAGTCCGTTCGATCACCTGCAGCGGACAGCAGCTACTAGAACAGTGAGAACCTATGGGCCTATCGCAACCTAGCTCTTTCGCGGCATTGCGAGCCAAGGGGTGGCCGACTCGCCTCCTTGGCTCCGCCACAGTGGGAGACAGGCTCTTTCAGGCCGTCACGGTGCTGGCGGCTCTGGCCATCATCGCTTTGCCTGCTGCGATGGTCATCTATCTCTGGGACGGGGCTTGGCCCGCCATAGCCCGGTTCGGCGTTAGGTTCGTGGCTAATTCCACGTGGGACCCGGTCAGGAACGTCTTCGGGGCTTTGCCTGCCATTTATGGTACGCTCCTGACCTCGTTTCTGGCCATGCTCATCGCAGTGCCGCTCAGCCTGGCGGTGGCCGTCTTCCTGGCGGAGCTGGCGCCGCGCTGGCTGAGCGCGCCTGCCTCCTTCCTGGTGGAGATGCTGGCCGCGATCCCCAGCGTCGTTCTGGGGCTGTGGGGTCTCTTCGTCCTGGTGCCCATAATTCGCCACCCCATCGAGAGCTGGCTCGGTAGCCATCTGGGCTTCCTCCCCTTGTTCAAGGGGCCTCCCTTCGGCGTGGGGTTCCTCGCCGGAGGTGTAATTCTGGCCGTCATGGCCCTGCCAATCATCACCGCTGTCGCCCGCGACTCACTTAGCGCCGTTCCCGGCTCGCAGCGAGAGGCGATGCTGGCGCTGGGAGCCACCCGTTGGGAGGCAATCAGCCGGGCCGTCGTACCCTACGCGCGGTCGGGCATCATGGCTGCCGCCATCCTAGGGCTAGGGCGCGCCCTGGGTGAGACGATGGCGGTAACGATGGTGGTGGGCAACGGCTATCAGGTGACGGCCAGCCTCTTCGCGCCCGGCAACACCATGGCCTCCAAGATCGCCACCGAGTTCAACGAGGCATCCGGCGACCTGTACATCGGCTCGTTGATAGAGCTCGGGCTGATCCTTTTCGTTATCGCCTTCATAGTTAATGTGGTCGGCCGGCTGCTGGTGCGCTGGGCAGTGGGGAAGCAGCAGGCAGGTGCGCGATGGTAAGCGGCGGCCGCACTTACACTAGAAGGAAGATAACCAACTATGTGATGCTCAGCCTGTGCGGCGCCGCAACGCTGCTCGCCGTCGGCATCCTTGTGTTGGTGGCAGGTTACACTCTAGTCAAAGGTGTCTCCTTCCTCAATCTGGAGTTCATCACGCAGACCGCCGCTCCCCTGGGCGAACCGGGCGGCGGCATGCGGAATGAGATCATCGGTACCCTCATCCTGGTCAGTCTGGCTTCGGTGATGGGCATACCGGTGGGTCTGCTGGCCGGCGCCTACCTCTCCGAGTATGGCGGGGCCCGCGTGGGCGAGGCTGTCCGGCTGGTGGCCGACGTTTTGACGGGGGTGCCCTCCGTCGTTACCGGCATGTTCGTATACGTCCTCGTGGTGAGGCCTATGGGGACCTTCTCCGCCCTCGCCGGAGGTATAGCGCTAGCGATAATCATGCTCCCGGTGGTCGCCAGGACCACCGATGAGATGATGCGGCTTGTGCCGACTACGTATCGAGAGGCCGCCCTGGCGCTGGGGATAACCAGGTGGCGCATGGTAGTCAGCGTCGTCATGCCGGGGGCGATGGTGGGCATAGTGACGGGCAGCATGCTGGCGGTAGCGCGCATCGCCGGCGAGACGGCGCCCCTCATATTCACCGCCCTGGGGAACCGCTTCGGCTTCGCGGGACTCACCCAGCCGATATCCGCCATGCCGCTCCAGATATGGCGCTATGCCATCTCTCCCTATGATAGCTGGCATCGGCAGGCATGGGCGGCCTCCTTCCTGCTGGTGATGCTGGTGTTCGTCATCAGCCTGGTTGTCAGGTGGCTCACCACGAAGCGCTATAGGTAAGCGGAAGGGGTTGCTATGATACAGCAAGCAGAGATGACGATGGAATCGGAAGTAAAGGGAAGCGAGGCTGGGAGAGGCATCGTCGTGGACCGGCTAAACGCCTGGTATGGGCAGCATCTGGCCATACGCGAGATATCGCTCACCATCTCTGAGAAGCAGGTCACAGCTATCATAGGGCCATCAGGGTGTGGGAAGTCGACGCTGCTGCGCTGCCTGAATCGCATGCACGAGGTGGCGCCTGGCGCTCGAGTGCAGGGAAAGGTGCTGCTTAACGGCGAGGACATCTATGCGCCGGGGGTAGACCCTGTCCAGGTTCGGCGGCGCGTGGGCATGGTCTTCCAGCGTCCCAACCCGTTTCCCACGATGTCCGTCTTCGATAACGTCGCCGCGGGCCTGAAGCTGGGCGGTGTCCGACGCCAGGGGTCGCTCGCCGATGCAGTGGAGCGGGCGTTGCGCCAGGCAGCCCTCTGGGACGAGGTGAAGGACAAGCTGAAGCAGGGCGGCACCGCCCTGTCCGGCGGCCAGCAGCAGCGCCTGTGCATCGCCAGGGCGCTGGCTGTGGAGCCCGAGGTGCTGCTTATGGACGAGCCGGCCTCCGCTCTGGACCCCATCGTGGTGCGCCGTCACATCGGCATGGTGTTCCAGAAGCCCAATCCCTTCCCGAAGTCGATCTCCGAGAACGTCGCCTATGGGCCGCGCATCCACGGCCTATGCCACTCGAAGGCGGATCTGGAAGAGGTTGTGCAATCGAGCCTGGAGAAGGCTGGACTGTGGAAAGAGGTTAAGGACCGCCTGGGCGATTCGGGCACCGGGCTATCGGGCGGCCAGCAGCAGCGGCTTTGCATCGCCCGCGCC
>JACQUE010000230.1 GCA_016210425.1 Chloroflexota bacterium
GCGGCCTCTCTGTCTCGTACCCTCAAACTCCTGGCCGAGGTCGCAAACAGCGGATAAATGGCCTTCGAAGCCTCGCCTGCCTCCCCGGCAGGCGCTTGCTTTTGTCCGACTGTCTCGCGAAACCGTTCGAGCTATCGGGAGATCTTGTCCTGCGCGTGCCGCTGGGCGGTCAGCCGCTGAGATAAGCCGCCTAGACGTCTCTAACGCTCTCACCGAGAGCGGCCTGGGCTGCGGCCAGGCGCGCGATGGGGATATAGGACGGGGAGCAGCTAACGTAATCAAGGCCGGCCCGATGGCAGAAGACGATGCTCGCGGGGTCGCCGCCATGCTCACCGCAAAGCCCAATCTCCAGATCCCGGTTGGCCTGCCTGCCCTCCTCCACCGCCATGCGCACCAGGCGGCCGACTCCCTTCTCATCGAGGGTCTTAAAGGGGTTGGCCGGCAGGAGCCCATGCTGCAAATAGAAGCCTAGGAACTTCTCCTCCGCATCGTCCCGGCTGAAGCCGAAGGTCATCTGCGTCAGATCATTGGAGCCGAAGGAGAAGAAGGCCACCTCAGGCGCCAGCTCTCCCGCAGCCAGCGCCGCCCTCGGCAGCTCGATCATCGTCCCAAAGTGGACCTCGATGTTCTGCCCCGTCTGCCTCTTTACCTCTTCAACGATCCCCTGCAAACGCGGCTTAAGGGCCTTCAGCTCGGAGACATCCGCCACCAGAGGGATCATGACCTCAGGGCGAGCATCAATGCTCCGCTGGCGGAGCTGGCATCCGGCCTCAGCGATGGCCCGCACCTGCATGTCGTAGACCTCAGGGTAGGTGAGACCCACGCGGCAACCCCGATGGCCCAGCATGGGGTTCTGCTCTCTCAGGGACCGGGCCGCCTTTAGCAGCCGCTTCTTTTCGGCCAGCTCTGGAGAGTGAGCATTCTGGGCTTCGAGCAGGGTGACCTCCTTCAGGAGCGACTCGTAGGAAGGCAAGAACTCGTGCAGGGGAGCATCCAGGAGGCGAATAACCACCGGCCTGCCTTGCATCACCTGCAGGATCTCCTCGAAGTCCGAGCGCTGATACTGCTGCAGCCGGTCGAGGGCATGCCGATAGGAATGCCACTCTCGGCTCTCGTCTAGCTTGTGGCGGGCCACAGCCAGGCGCTCCTCCAGACCTGGGCGGGCCGGGCCATCTCCGGCGTTCTCCAGCGCCCGCCGGGCATCCTCCACCTGCTGCTCCAGCTCAGATGCGATCCGGGCGTTCATGAGGACGCGGCGGATGAAGGGCAGGCGCTCCGGGGCGAAGAACATGTGCTCCGTGCGGCATAGCCCGATGCCTTCGCCACCGAACTTCTCCGCGTGTCGGGCGTCATCGGGCGTGTCAGCGTTGGCACGGACTCCTAAGCGGCGTTCCCCATCGGCCCACAACAGAAGGCGGGAGAGGTGCGTCTCCGAGGAGATATCAGGGACGATGGTTTCGATGCGCCCCATGAAGACCTCTCCCGAGAAGCCGTCAAGGCTGATCTCATCACCTTCCCGAAGTATATGCCCATCGACGGATATCTGATGGGAGTCGTGGTTGAAGTGGAGGGCCGCGCATCCCACTATGGCCGGCTTGCCCAGGCCACGGGTTACCACGGCCGCATGGCTCGTTACCCCGCCGCGCGCCGTCAACACCCCGACAGCCCACACGATGCCCTGGATATCGTCGGCGCTGGTCTCAGGCCGGACCAGGACAACGGGTTCGCCCTTGCTGGCCATCGCCACAGCCGCCGCAGTATCGAACACGGCCTTGCCGGTGGCGGCGCCGGGCGATGCGTTCAGGCCGCGGGCCAGGAGGCGCCCTTCGCGCACGGCCCGCAGCTTCGCGGCGTCGTTCAGGTGTGGCAGAAGAAGCTGCGCCAGCTCCCCGGCAGGAACTCGAAGCAGGGCCTCTTTCCTGTGGATGAGGCCCTCGTCCACCATCTCCACCGCAGTGCGGACAGCCGCCAAGGCCGTCCGTTTTGCCGTACGCGTTTGCAGCACGTAAAGGCGCCGCTGCTCGATAGTGAACTCGATGTCCTGGACATCGCGGTAGTGCTGCTCGAGCCGCTGCGCCACGCCAGCCAACTGGCGCGATATCTCAGGGAAATCTTGGTCCATCTCCACAATCGATTTTGGCGTGCGCTCGCCGGAGACAACATCCTCTCCCTGGGCGTTGGGGAGGTACTCGCCGTAGAGAACCCTCTCCCCAGTAGCCGGATCACGGGTGAAGAGGACGCCGCTACCCGAGTCCCAGCCCATGTTACCAAAGACCATCGCCTGGACGGTGACGGCGGTACAGAGATCGTGCGGTATCTTGTGGTGCTCCCGGTAAGCGATGGCGCGCGGGTTGTTCCAGGACTTGAACACGGCCTCGATAGCCAAGCGGAGCTGGCGCCAGGGATCGCTGGGGAAAGGCTCGGGGGAGTACTCCCCCACAATGGCCTCGAACTGTTGCACTACCTGGCGTAGGTCCCGGGGCCCCAGTTCAGCATCGGTCTCCACGCGCGCACGTTGCCGCATACGCGATAGTACATCCTCAAACGGCTGGGCCGGCACTTTGAGCACGACCCTGGCGAAGAGCTGAATGAAGCGACGCCGGCAGTCCAGCGCGAAGCGCTCCTCCGTACGCCGGGCCAGGCCCTGAGTCGTGTCGCTGTTCAAGCCCAGGTTCAGAATAGTATCCATCATGCCGGGCATCGAGAACTTCGCGCCGGAGCGCACGGAGAGGAGGAGAGGAGCCTCCGGATCCCCGAATTTGCGCCCCGTCGCTTGCTCCAGCTCGTGGACAAGCGCCTTGACCTCCTCCCACAGACCCGGAGGCTCCCCCTGCTGCCAGTATTCGCGACAGGCGGCAGACGTGATTATGAAACCGGGCGGCACCGGCAGGCCCAAACGGGTCATCTCGCAGAGGTTAGCTCCTTTCCCTCCCAGCAGATCACGCTCGCCGGCACTGCCCTCCCTAAAGCGGCAGACAAAACTCATCTCACCCATAACCCATTCCGTTCAAGGGCCTTCATTACTTTCAACAATATGAGTTAGGGAGAGATTCCTGAGAATGGCGTTGAAGCCTGCTTTAGGCAGAGTGGGTAGCGATCTTTGGGGCTTGTCAAATGAGGCGCGGGGGAGGAAGAAGTTACCGCCGGGTCAGTGCCAGCGGCTCGAAACCGATGGGGGCGGCGAGGGCCTTGGGGTAATAGAGGAGCTCCACGGAGAATCCCTGGTCGTCGTTGACGTAGGCGACGCTGATGCCCGGCCCAGTATTCGGCACGTTGTTGGAGGTGTAGCCGGCGGCCAGAAGCTTTCTGTGGAGGCGCAGCAGCCTCCGGCGTTCGGTGAAGCGCAGGGCGAAGTTGAGGAGCCCCTGGTCGGAGAGGAGATGCCCCTCCGGACGCGGCCTGCCCTTCGGCTCGTGGTATTGCACAACCTCCAGGAACACATCGCCCGCCGC
>JACQUE010000029.1 GCA_016210425.1 Chloroflexota bacterium
CCCCTACACGTCCTCTTAGAACCCCACCATCTCGGCGGCGCGCTGGAGGAAGCGGCGCGAGCCGCCGAGGCCAACCTGCGCCATGTTCAGCATTCGGTTGGCACCGGTGCAGAAGGCTGCCCCGCCAGTGAGGCACGCCGTCGCCGCCTTCACGTTGGCGAAGACCTCCCAGTAGAAGACGCTCTCCTGGTTGACCTTGATGGCGCTGTAATGCTCGTAGAGCCGCAGGATCTCCTCTTTGCCGGAGCCAAACATGCCTCCGCGCCAGCAGATCCAGCCGACATCGTCCATAGGGTCGCCCAGGTGCGACATCTCCCAATCGTGGATGGCCAGGACCTTGCCGTCCTTGGAGATGAAGTTGCCGGGGCCGGGGTCGCCGTGGATGACGGAGACGCGCTCCACCTTCTTCGGCTTGTTCCGGTCCAGCCACTGCAGCAACTCTACTACGATGGGCTCCGGCTCGATGGCGGTGCGGTCGTAGATATCGCGCCACTTGGCGATGGGCATACCCGCGCACTCCTCGGCATTCCTTGGCACGCCCAAGAACGACAGGCCCAGCTTCCCCCAGTCGGCGTTGTGCAGGTCTCCCATCGATTTTATGAAGGCGTGGAGGATGCGCGTCCGCTCCTCCGGGTCGCCGGCCAGGCGCGCCGGCGGGTCGCCGACGACCTTCTCCATGACGAAGAATGGCCGGTCCAGCCACTTGCCGTCGGTCTCCAGCCAGTAGACCTCCGGCACAGGCACTGCGCTGGGCATGAGGCAGCGGATGACGTTGTACTCGTGGTCGCTGGTGGTCTCCAAGACGCTGCCCGTTAGCTCCCGCCGGAAGACGAAGCTGCGGGCGACATCGGCCCCCTTCTCCCGCCAGCGTGCATCGATGGCCAGCGTCTCCCGCGAGTTCCCGCCGGACATGCGTTCCACCCTGCCAATCTCCGGGCCCTCGGCCTGCGGCAGCTTCGCCTGGAGGTACGTCTTGATCCTGCCTTCTAGCTCCATCGCACTACCTCGCGACCTTATTGTCTTCTCGGTGCCGGCTGCGGGGCCATCGTCGCGCCGGCGACCTCCAGCTCGCGGTCGAGCTGCTGCTTCAGATACCGCCGGATGGGTCGGCGCTCCTCGACAAAGGCGTCGCTTCCCGATACCTTCGCTGCCGCCTCCATGGCCTCGATGGCGTCCTGCAGAATGCCGTTCAGCGCCACGTTCTGCGCCGCGACGGCCTTCGGATCGGGGATCAGCGGTATCTCTGTGGCGGCCTGCCTGCGAAACTCGTCGGCGACACCGTTAAGCGTATCCGCCGCCTGGGGATGAGCCGCCAGCATGGTCAGGAGCTCCTTCAGATCTTTGTTCTCCTGCAGTGCCAGATCCGCTTCCCTCTCTAAGCGGACCAGCAGATGGTGGAAGAGGCCGCTTAGCGAGTCGGACATGCGCCTGGCCCATTGCGATGCGTTGGGCGAGAGCTCCGGCACTATTGCGTTGCTGAAAGTGTAGGCCATGCCTTCGATAAGCTCTTCAACGGTGGGTCTCATATTCATCCTCTCAAAGTCTGTAGGGACACACGAAGATGAAAAACGTTGTCACCCTTGCCGTAGGCGAAGGGTCTGGCCTCATTCAAACCCAAACGCCCGGTGCCAAACAGGCAGGATGCTTCACTTCGTTCAGCATGACATGGTGGTGGGCTAGCTGAAGCCGTATCTCGGGAAGGAGCCAGTCAGCGACTCGGCGAAGTGGCCGTAGCCGACGGCGCCGTCCTCCTCGATGAGCACTGGCCCTTCGCGGAAGGGCGGAGTCCATGGCTTGCCGTCCTCGCCGATTACGACCTCCGGATGAGAGACGTCCCAGACGTCGCCCTCGACCAGCAGCTTGCCACGGTAGAAGCCGAGGCCCTTGCCGTCCTTATATCCCCCATAGCCATAGCCCTGCAGCGCCCATGTGAAGGGGTCTCTGACGCGTTTGACCGTGATGCGCCGCGTCTTGCCCGCCTCATCGGTGATGACGTACTTAGCCACTTTCACGCGGCGCGTGCCCGGATAGAACTCCAGCTCGTGCTCCACGTCGCGCAGGTGGAACTCCTCGTCCTCCCGCCCGTTGATGCGCAGCGAGGAGTCGAGGCGGACGCGCGAGCCGTCGGCGTTGTCCCAGATGGCGAAGTAGCAGGCGTAGCCGGGCATGCGGTAGCAGAGCCAGTTGAAGAGGCCGGCGGCCCGGCCGGAGACCGGCTCGCTGGACGTGGGGATCTCGACGCCGCCGACGCCTGGCCGGATGCCCCAGGAGTGGTCGCGGACACCGGCCCACGTCTCCTTCGTTGCCTTGTAGGTCTTGCCACCCACCTTGACCCAGCCGGAGATGCGCCCCATCTGGTCGAGGCGATGGTAGTCCTGGATAACGCGCCCATCGCGCCGCGCGAAGTGGTGCCCCTCCTCGTGCGGCGGGGCCGATGCTTCCCACTCCAGGTCGAAGCTGAGGCCGTAGTCGTTCTCCTCCAGTACCAGCCTGTGGCGCTTAAGCGGCTCCAGCATCTCGTAGTGGAGCGGCCCGGCGCCGGTGTAGGCCACGTTGGGCCGGAGCTCCCGCGAGACACGGACGTTGTGGTACTTGCCCTCGGAGGTGTGGACGGCACAGCCGAAGCCGTCCAGCACGTTCATGTTCTTGTAGAGCCCCATGCCGGATACAGCTAGGACCTCGCCCTTGGTATCGAACAGCGAGAACCAGTAACGGTCGAAGAAGCGATAGTCGCTGCTGCCGGCATGGTCGAAGGTAGACGGGATCTGATGAAGGAGCGTGTCATCCAGGCTGATAAGCATAGCAAACCTCTAGCCTTCGTTGATGGCGGGAAGCGCACGGGGCGCTTCCCGCCAATCTCTTTAGGTGCCGTGAGCCACTAGGGTTTGGTGCGTGGCTCAAACTTGCGGTCGGACGGGAACCCCTTGACACTGGGGTCGAGCCAGGTACGCGTATAAGCCTTCATAGTGACGTTGGCGCATGATGGCTGAGCGCAGAGCTGGTTGATGACCCAGGACTGGTAGATATCCCAGTGGGGGCTGGCCCAGAGTGTGGGGCGATACATCTCCTCGTTGATGTAGTTGAATATCTTAAGGCTGGAATCCACCCGTTCCTTGGAGCCTAGGGGCAGGTAGCGCCACTCGTCCAGCATGGCGTCCAACTTGGGGTCGTTTAGCCCTGGGAAGTTGGCCGCCCCCTTGGAGTGCAGCAGGCTGTAGGCCTGCATGTAGGGGCGAGAGCCGCTCAGCGCGTAGCCGGCGCCCATGATGCCGGGATAGGTGCGCTTCTGCAGGTTAGCCGACCACTCGGCGTTGGCGTCGTGCTTCACCTTAACCCCGATCTTCTCCCAGTCCTTGAAGACCTCCAGCCACTGCTCGACGGCGCCCATGCCCTTGGTGGAGGTGCCTGTCTGTACGTCCAGGGTGAAGCCGTTGGGGAAGCCGGCATCGGCCAGCAGCTTCTTCGCCTTCTCAGGGTCGTACTTGTAGTATGGTGCCAGGTCCTGCAACTCCTTCATGGAGAAGTCGATGGGGCGGCCCAGGTCACGACCGTAGTTTATGGGAGAACCCATCACACAGTAGCCACCTGTGGCGATATCGCAGTTGCGCTCGCGGTCGATGGCCAGCGAGAGGGCCTGGCGAACCCGCTTGTCCTGCCAGGGAGCGTCCTTCTTCTCGAAGTTGAAGACTACCCAGTCGCCCTGGAGGGCAATGGTGGTGGTCGGACCGTTGAACTCCAGACGCAGGTCAGGCGTACCCTTCTTCGCCGCATCATAGGTAGGCGCATCGGTGATCAACCGCCAGTCGACCTGGCCGGTGCGCCAGTTGGCGTCCAGGGCCGCAGCGTCGGCGATGGGTATGTACTCGATGCCGTCCAGGTACGGTAGTGGGTTGCCCGCCTGGTCCTTGAGCGGATACTTAGGGTTGCGCTCCAGCAACACCCTAGTCGGTTTCAACTCCTTCAAAGCGAAGGGCCCGAAGCCAACCGGGTCCTTCTCCATGCAGTCAGCTTCCTTCTCGTAGCACTCTTTGGGCGCCATGGCCATAGTCGGCGCAGCGAGGAAGGAGAGCATATCGGGGAATGGTTTGCTGGTCTTAATGACGACCGTCTTGGGGTCCGGGACTTCAACCGAGGAGATGTCGGTTATCTCCGGAGCAAGCCAGCCCTCCTTCTTGACCGTCTCGAAGTACCATTTAACGTCTTCGCCGGTAACCTTGCGGCCATTCACGGGCGGCTTATCCTGCCAAAAGACGTTGTCGCGGAGCTTGAACGTCCACTCGGTGCCGTCCTTGTTAGACGACCAACTCTCAGCGAGCTCGCCCTCCGGTGGCCCCGAGCCTGTGCTTACATCGGAGCCCCAGCCGAACTGGGGCGCCACCAGGTTGCCCGATACGATGCCCCAGATGGTCCAGCCGGTGACGTTAGACATCTTGACGAAGTTGCGGCCCAGGGTTGTGATAGAGCCGCCACGGCGAGTGACGCCACCGTAGATCGGCTTGTACGGGTCAGGACGCTTGAAGGTGCTCGGGGCGTTTTTTTCGAATAGCTCTCGCATCTTGGGTGAGAACGTGTCCCACCTGACTTTGAGCGGGTCGGCAGCAGCGGCAGGAGACGTCGCGGCCGCCGGCGTTCCGGCCGGCTTAGTCGCCGTCGGCGCGGCGGCCGGGGCCGTCGCCGCTGGAGACGCCGCGGCCGGCTTGGTCGCCGCTACCGTGGGCGAGGCCTTCTCTTCCTTGCCGCAGGCCGCCAATAGCAGCCCTAGCGCGGCTATTACCGCTACCACACACAAACCCTTCCATCTTAGTTTTGACACAGAGCCCTCCTTAATAAGTGTATTAGCAGAGTGTCGCAAAAGGCCTGATAATCTTGTTATGCTCCCTCCTTGTCGAAACCGTAACGCGCGTAGCGGCCAACGATGCTGAACTCGATGTTGCAGCGACCCACCTTCACCCCATCGTCCGAGGTCTCGGTGAGCTCGCAGATGTACTCGGCGCCCTGCGTCTTCATGACACGCCCGTCGGGCATGACGCGCTCGGCGGGCTGCACCCGCAGGTCGATCTCGTCGTCCTCGATGGCGTAGGGCGCACCGCGATAGACGCCGTTGCCACGGCCGTCCTTCCAGGGCGCGATGCCGAAGCCGGGGTTCATCGGCACCTTGATGACGCGGAACTTGTGCTCCCAGGTCTTGCCCCGTTCATCCTTAAGTAAGAAGGTGCCGGCCCTGAGCATGCGCGTGCCCGGCACGAACTCCAGCTCGTGGTTAACGTCCACCAGCTTGATGGGCGGGCGCTTCTCGCCCCAGCCGAAGTCGACGCGGCCCTCGAAGGGCGTGCCGAAGACGTCGTTCATGAGGACGATCTCCGCCTCGCGGCTCTCGTGCCAGTGGTAGAAGGCAGCGTGGTCGTCGAAGCAGCAGAGCACCCAGCAGCGCATGGCCCGCTCGGGGCCCTCCTTCTTGACGGGCGGCATCGACTGATCAAGGACGCCCCGGAAGGGGGCCCAGAGGCCGTAGACGCCCCATGAGTGGTCGCGGCAGCCCCACCAGTTGCCGGGGTCGACCTGGATCGTCTTGCCCCGGAACTTGATCCAACCGCGGGCGCTGCTGCACTGGGTGAAGCGTGTCTGGTCGGTGGTAAGCTTGCCCCACTGCGTCGCTGTGTGGTGCATCTCCTCGAAGGCGGGGGCGATGCCCAGCCAGGTGATGTCGCAGCTTAGGTCGTACTGGTTCTCGTCGAGGGTGAAGCGTATCTCGCGGAAGGGCTTATCGAAGCTGTAGGTGAGGGGGCCGATCTTCGTGTCGCAGTCGGGGCGCCACTGCTTGGACAGGCGCACGGCGTAGTGGCGGCCGCCATCATACATGAGGGCAACGCAGGCGTCCACGATGTCGCTGTTGGGATAGACGCGCATCCACGTCTCCCAGGCGTAGTTGACATCCCGATCGTAGATCTCGTGCCACATCCCGTCGGACCAGTTGAGGTCCGTGTTGGGGATGAAACTGAAGGGATACGGCGACTGATGGACCGGGTATTCGTCGTATTGTACTAACACATAGTCCTCCGAGTCCGTCGTCTCGTAGGGCCAGTTCGCGAACCGCCCCTACACCGTTTTCGCAGGCTATCGTCTCACGAGGCCCCACTGCGGCAGGGGCGGAATGCCGCTCATCTCCATATGGCCGATGCCCTTCCCGTCGCCCAAGCGCGCCTCGACGGCGTGCTCGCCGTTGAAGGCCATGGGCGCGAACTTGGCGTAGCTGGAGAAGTCTGAGAGATCGTATTTGTCGTACTTATGGTAGAAGTCGCCGTTGAAGCCGCCCAGGAACTCCGGGTCGCCGTAGCCCTCGCCCCGGATGTGGCGGGTAGCGTTAGGAGCCAGGATCCGGAACGACAGCGGGTACTCCTTGCCGTACTCGTCGACGACTGTGCACGTCGCCGACTGGAACTTGGTCGTGCCCGGCTGCACCTGGATGTCGTAGTCCTTGATGTCCACCAAACGTATCTGCTGGCGAAGGTCGTCGATGCGCCAGGTGACGCAGCCGTCGAAGTGGCCGCCCCTGCTGTCGGCGAGGGTGCCGTTGACGCGTGGCTGCCCCAGCGCCTCGTCAAGCCACCACCAGAAGCCGATGTCCTCGAACTGGATGTGGCTGTGCCAGTGGATGCGGCTCTGCGCTTCACCCGGCTCCACAGGCGGCATCCAGGCCTGGAAGCGCTCGCCGCCTAGCGTCGCCCAGCAACGGTCGCGCTGGCCCCAGCAGTTATCCGGAGTGACATTGTACGTCTTCCCGTCCACCTTGAGGAAGCCACGGAAGCGACCGAGGTGCTCGTGATAGGGCAGGACATTGCGCAGGCCCTTGCGGCGGCGGAAGACGGGCGTGCGCGACTCGCATGGCTTGAGGTACGTGTCCATCACGAGGTCATAGCTGATGCCCCACTCGTTGTCCGGCTCCAGGACGAAGCGCGCCTTGCG
>JACQUE010000231.1 GCA_016210425.1 Chloroflexota bacterium
GGAGATAACGGTCCAGGGACATCCGATCTATTCAGTTGATGGCGCCGGCGACCGCAGCTTCTACTTCCAGAGTGGCGCCTGGGTGATCTGGCTCCAGACAACGGGTAAAGACCCCCTCTCCATCGTCACGGATGGCATCGTGAAGTTCCCTGACGGCGGGCCGCGCGGTGGCTACTAAAAGACGGGACGCTAGCGGAGGTAGCATCAGATGACGGAACTAGGTAGGGTAGCCCTTATCGTTGCCCTTGCCCTCTCGGTATATGTGGCGATAGCGTCTGTAACCGCGGCTCGCAGCGGGCTGCCCAAGCTGCTGGTGAGCGCCCGCCGGGGTGTGATCGCCGTGGCCGCCTTCGTTACGCTGGCTTCGGCCGCCCTTCTCTACGCCATTCTCACCCATGACTTCCAGGTCCACTACGTCTACCAGTACAGCTCCCGTGAGATGTCCGTCTTCTATCTGGTCTCGTCCTTCTGGGCGGGCAATGAGGGGTCTCTCCTGTTGTGGGCCTGGCTGCTCTCGGTCTTCGGGCTGATAGTGCTGCTGCAAACGCGGCGCGAGAACCGCGAGATATCCCCCTACGTCGTGTCCATCATAATGGTGGTGGAGGCCTTCTTTCTGATGCTGGTGGTCTTCGTAACGGACCCCTTCAAGCGGAGCATCGGCATCCCTCCCGACGGGCAAGGGCTCAATCCCCTCCTTGAAAACCCGGGCATGTTCTTTCATCCTACAACCCTTTACCTGGGCTACGTCGGCTTTACCGTCCCCTTCGCCTTCGCGACGGCCGCGCTTATCACCGGTCGATTAGGCGACCAATGGCTGCGCAGCACGCGGCGCTGGACTCTTTTCGCGTGGATGTTCCTTGGACTTGGCAACCTCTTTGGCGGGCAGTGGGCGTACGTGGAGCTGGGTTGGGGCGGTTGGTGGGCCTGGGACCCGGTAGAGAACGCATCGGCAATGCCTTGGCTGACGGGAACCGCTTACCTCCACTCCGTCATGATCCAGCAGCGGCGCGGCATGCTCAAGGTCTGGAACATAGTCCTGATCGACATCACGTTTGCCCTGTCGATCCTGGGAACCCTGCTCACGAGAAGCGGGATTCTCTCCTCAGTTCACTCCTTCGGCCTCTCTAACCTGGGGCCCTTCTTCGTGGGCTTCCTGCTGCTGATCCTCTTTGTCTCGGCGATCCGTCTCATCCAGCGCCTGCCCAACCTGCGCTCCTCCAATGAGCTGGACAGCCTTGTGAGCCGCGAGAGCGCCTTCCTCTTTAACAACCTCATCTTGCTGGGTGCGGCCTTCGCTACATTGTGGGGGACGCTCTTCCCCCTGGTTTCAGAGGCTGTGCGCGGAGTCAAGATCACGGTTGGGCCGCCCTTCTTCAATCAGGTGAACGGGCCAATCCTGCTGGCGCTCATCCTACTCATGGGCATATGCCCGCTTATCGGCTGGCGCCGCGCCTCCACGGATAACCTGGTGCGCAACTTCCTCTATCCCGCTATGGCTGGGATCATTGGGAGCATCCTACTATACGCTGTCGGCATACGTCAGAAGTATGCTCTCATCATCTTTACTCTCTGCATCTTCGTGGCGACCACCATTCTGATAGAGGTCTATCGCGGCGTACGCTCTCGCCATCGTAGCACGGGGGAGAACTACCTGGTCGCGCTGCCTGCCCTGGTCTGGCGGAACAAGCCGAGGTATGGTGGTTACATTATTCACCTCGGGATCATTCTAATGGCCGTAGGCGTAGCAGGCTCCACCTTCTACGATACGGAGGTAAGCGGGGTGCTTTCCAAGGGCGATTCCATAAGCATCAAGAACTATGTCCTCACCTACAACGGCCTTACCAGCTACCCAACGGCCAAGCGAGACGTAGTCTCGGCCAGCCTTACGGTAAAAGACAATAAGGGCAAGTACATAACGACCCTAAACCCCGCCAAGACCTTCCATGAGAATCATCAGGAGACACCCACCACTAGTGTGGACATTAAGACCGGGCCCATTGAGGAGCTCTACACGATTCTGAACGGTTGGGAAACGGACGAAACCGCCTCCTTCAAGATCATTGTCAATCCCCTTGTTCAATGGCTTTGGATAGGTGGCGGGGTTATGGTCTTTGGTTCCTTCATCGCCTTCTTGCCTGACGCCCGAGAGAGGCGGCGGGCTGAAGTAAGAGAGGCCATGACTGTTGGCCTGCCCGTAAGGGAACTGGTGGCCCATGAAACGTAGCATCGCCGTCTTGACAGTCGTCGTCTTCCTGCTTGCCGTCCGCGTCGTGCCGGCCTACGCCGATACTACCGTGCGCGATATCGAAAAGGAGTTGATGTGTCAGTGTGGCTGCACGATGATCGTGGAAGCCTGCACGTGCGGCACCGCCGACCAGATACGCGACGTCATCAAGACCAAGCTGGAGGGCGGCGCGGACAAGAAGGGCATCCTGGCCTACTTCGTAGGCCAGTACGGCGAGAGGGTGCTGTCTGCGCCGACTAAGAAGGGCTTCAACCTGACGGCGTGGATATTGCCCTTCGCAGCCGTTGCCGCCGGCGCCGTCGGTCTCTATCTCATCCTGCGCATCTGGGTGTTGCAGGGGGCGGCACGCAAGGTGGAACTGGAGGCGGCGGGGGCCGAGGCTGGCGAGGACACGGAGCTCTACCGGCAGCGGCTGGCGACGGAGTTTGCGAAATACCAGGAGATGGACGAGGTCCCATGATAACGATAACTGCCCTTATGGTTGTCCTTGCGGCGGTTGCCTTCGTCGGATTCCCGCTCCTTGATGTCTCTGAGGAGGAGCGCGAGGCGCGGGAGAACGCCGATCTGAACGAGCTCCTGCTGGAGCGCGACTCCATCTTTGCGGCTATGAGCGAGCTTGACGCGGATCACTCTATAGGGACCCTCAGCGATGGCGACCATGCCCAGCTCAAGGCCTCCTACGAGGAGAAGGCGCTCAAGGTGCTGAGGGCCCTCGACAAGCTCTCTTACGATGCCAGCCTCGGCGTTGAGGCGCTCCATGAGGACGAGATCGAGCGGCAGGTCGAGGAGCTGCGGCGAGGCAGGGTTGCCTCGGCGGCCTCTCCTGCGAAGTTCTGTAGGCGCTGCGGCACCGCCCTTGAGCCTGACGACAACTACTGCTCGTCCTGCGGCTCAGCACGGGAGGGGATGTGATGAAGCGTTTGGCGCTACTGCTGCTTGTGGGGCTCTTGCTGCTGCCGGTTGCGGCGATGGCCGACGGTGATAACGGGACGCTAAGCGGCAAGGTTGTGAACAAGACGGCCAATGGCAGCCAGGTGCAGCCCCTAGAGGTCACACTTAAGATACTCACCGGAGAAAACGAGGAGACCAAGGGGACGGTGACGACCGACGCCCAGGGCAACTTCAAGTTCACCGGCCTCGCCACCACGTCCGACCGTCTCTACCAGGTCTCGGCCATCTTTCTGGGTACCGAGTATCGCAGCGAGCCCGTCGGCTTCGGGCCGCAGGAGAGCAGCAAAGAGGTCGAACTGCCGGTCTACGATACGACAGAGAGCGACCAGGGTATACGCATCGATCGCGCTCACGTGATCGTGGACATCGACCCTGAGAGCAAATATCTGCGTGTTATGCAGATCTATTCCTTCGTCAACCCTGGCGACAGGGCCTACATCGGCAAGTCGTCCGAGGGCTCCTCCAAGCGCGCGACCGTTCGCCTGACAGTCCCCGGAGATGCAGAGATGGTGCAGGCCAACGTCGAAGTGGCGCCGGCCGAGGTCTCGGCCCAGACGATGCAGGTGGCCGTCAGTTCGCCCATCGCGCCTGGGCAAACGGATATTGTCCTCTCCTACCTGCTAGCGTACACCGCATCTCGCCTCTCCTTGCGCACCTCGGTGCCCTACGAGGCCCGCACCTTCGACGTTTACTTCGTGGATGTGGGCGCCAAGGCCTCCAGCTCCCAGTTACCTAAGGGGGATACGTTCGCCAACAAAGACTCCAAGTTTCTTGTTCTCTCCGGCGAATCGCTTCCGGCGGGGAGCCCCATCTCCATCGACTTTCGTAGCCTGCCGCTGGGCAACGGCAAGGGCGGCATCGACACAAAGTGGTTCATCTTCGGGGCTATCGGCATCGGAGCGGTGCTGGCTGCCGCCTACCCCATCGCCCGCCGCAAGCGACAGCCACGGCTGCGCCCGGCCTACATCGCGCCGGTGGATGATCGGGACCTGGAGGCGGAGCGCCGGGACCTGGTGCTGGCCCTAGCCGATCTGGATGACCAGCTTGAGCGGGGCGAGATACCGGAGGCCAGCTACCGCGCGCTGCGTGCGCAGAAGAAGCACACCCTGGCGGAGCTCCTGGCGAGACAGCGCGAGGCAGCGGAGAGGCAAGGCTAGAAGGAGAGGGAGCATGAAGCGAATCGCCATGACAGTGCTGGGAGTCCTCCTGATAGCGGGAGGCGTCCTCGGGGGACTGCGGCTGACCGGCACGGCCCAGGCCGAGGACCCGCAAACGGCGAAGGCGGAGGCCGCGCCGGGCGATGCCTGGCAAGCGATGCACGAGGCCTGTACGAAAGGCGATCTCGACGCGATGCGGGGCATCATGGAGGACCTGGGTGTGGACTGGGACGCGATGCACCAGGCCTGTGGCAGCGGCGACATGAGCGGCATGTTCGGGGCGATGAAGGCGGCCCATGGTGGAGACCTGGAGGCTATGGATGACGCGATGGACGAGATGCACGGCGACGAGGGGACGGGCAGTCACTGCGGCGGAGGCCAGATGGGCTCAGGCATGGGCGGAATGCACGGCCAGGCTACCGGGATATCCATCGAGGGGGGCCGGCTCAGCCCCATGATGGGCATGCATTAGGCCGGTTCGTGGCCAGGGACGAGGAGGTCTAAATGCAGAGGCCTACGAATATACAACCAACCCAGGCCCGGGCGAGAAAGGGCAAGCGCAAGCGAAGGTTCCTGATCGCGGGCGGCATCGTCCTGCTTATTATCGCTTATCTGGCGTATGCGGGTTTCAAGAGTTCGGCGCACTACTACCTTACCGTCGACGAGATGCTTGCCAAGGGAGAGGCCGCCTACAACGAGCAGCAGATCCGCCTGGGCGGCAAGGTCGTCGAGGACAGCGTAAAGTACGATGGCCTGGGCAAGGCGCTGAAGTTTACCGTAAGCGGCGGTGACAGGAGCGTGCCGGTCGTCTACACCGGCGTCGTGCCCGACACCTTCAAGCCGGGCGCCGACGTTGTGCTCGAAGGGCGTCTCAACCGCAGCAACGTCTTCGAGGCGGAGCAGCTTATGGCCAAGTGCCCCTCCAAGTTCGTGCCTTTCGTTAAATAGGGTTCCCTCATGGGTATCGCGCAGATGACAGAACTACGAGAGATGCCGCAGGCGATGGCCGAGGAGTCAAAGGCTCTTACCAGGCCTTTGGCCATCGAGTGCCGCGCCCTCTCCAAGAGCTTCGGCAGCAAGCCGGTGCTGCGCCGCATAGACCTGATGGTGGAGGAGGGTGAGCGTCTGGTGGTCTTCGGGCCCAACGGCGCCGGCAAGACAACGCTGATGAAGGTCCTCGCTACGCTTACCAGCCCCAGCGGCGGCGGCGTCCGCCTGGCCGGCCTCGACCTGCGCGAAGACGCCGCGCTCATAAGGCGGCAGATCGGGGTAGTCAGCCACCGCCCCTACCTGTACGATGAGCTCACGGCGCGCGAGAACCTGAAGTTCTACGGTAAGATGTACGGCCTGGCGAATCTGGCGGCGCGCATCGAGGAGGTTGCCGACTACGTGGGCCTGCGGCAGCGCTTGAACGACAGGGTGCGCACC
>JACQUE010000235.1 GCA_016210425.1 Chloroflexota bacterium
GTTCTAGGCGGGGGTCTGGGATATGGCCGCCATGGAGACGGGCGCGGCGCAAGTGACGTACTTGCGACGCCTCTCGACGGCAGGGCCTTTGAGAGTCTGGAGGTACTCCCTGCGGAGCAGGGTCGCCCGCTCCTTGTCGGCGATAGGCACTTCGTTGTTGCCCAGCACGACTATCGCCTTCAGCCGCTTCGAGCCGGCCACGGCTCCCACGCCGGCGCGCGCCGCCAGCCGCCCACCTTCGTTCACTATTCCGGAAATGAACGAAAGCTTCTCGCCGGCGGGCCCGATGCAGGCCACACCAGCTTCCTTGCCCCATTCGGCCTTCAGCGCCTGCTCGGTCTCCACGCTGTCCTTGCCCCAGAGGTGGCCCGCATCTCTGATCTCTCCTTTGCCATCCCTGACAAGCAAGTAGACCGGGCGTGGCGACATGCCCGACACGAAGATGGCATCAACGCCTGCGAACTTCATCTGTGGGCCGAACTGCCCGCCACCATTGGCGTCTCCCCAGGTGCCCGTCAGCGGGGATTTGGCAGTTACATAGTAACGGGAGCCGTAGGGGGCGGGCGAAGCGGTCAAGGGACCAGCCACGAAGCCCAGGATATTCTCCGGGCCCAGGGCGTCGATGCCTGGCTTCTGGCGCTCGACGGCCACCTTCGCGGCGATCCCATAGCCGCCTATGTAGTCGCGGTAAAGGCTTTCAGGCGGCGACTCCTCCTCAATGCTACCGCGGCTAAGATCGACGAATAGAATTCGGCCCATGTAACCGCCGGGCATACCTTGCCTCCTCCTTATTTCTTGGCTCCGTAGGAATTCTAAACTCCCTGACATCCATCAGCGCTCGCGCCGGACGCAACTCCTGCGCGTCTTAAGCTCCGGCCTAGTCCTCAACGAGGCTCAGCGCCCAAACCGGATGAATCTCCATCCAGCCATGCGCCGTATCCACGACATAGGGGCCGGTCACCATTACATGCTGGCCGACCTTGGGTCGGGGAATGTTCGCTCCCGTGCAGATCCCGTAGTCGTAGGTGCCGGTCGCCGGCCGCGGAGCTGGTCCCGGCGTGCAACCAGGCTCGTCCGCCGGGACGATCTCCACCACGAGATCCCCGTGCTGCTCGCTGATGTTCTTCTCGTTGACGAGCCCAGCATACGGAGGGTCGAGCGCCATGTCGATGTGGTAGTCGCCGTCTTCTTCCTTACGCACAAGGGTGATGGTACCCGTTATCGTCTTACATGGCTCGACCACCTGAAGCCGGTCCGGGTGGTAAACGTTCGCCAAAGGGTTGCCGGTGCGGCAGGCTGGGGAGCTTGCCACCGTCGGCACACCATCAGGACCGGGCACGACGACAGGAGTCAACGCGGCCGCGGTTGCAGCCGTAGCTGGAGCCTGCGAAATCGGGCGTGGGGTTCGCGTCGATCTCGGCGAGCCTTCCTGCGCGCAGGCCACAAGAACGAGGATGGGCGAGATGGAGATGAGGCAACGACCAAGAAACCGGCAGCGGGAGTTAGACCAAGATCGCGCTGCAGCCATCCCTTTCCTTTCGTTGCCTCGTCGCCCTGCTATTCGTACATGCCTAATCAGGAAGGACAGCAGACAGGCGAATGATAATCCCGCAAACCCAAGCTGTCAACGAGTTTCTCATCCCATGTTTCTCATCCCACTCAGCGTGCGCTTCCTCTGACTGCCCGCAACGTTTGCCGGCTCACTTGGTCAGTTCGTCCAGCTCCTTCAAGTCCCCATCGCCCAGCGTAACGTCCACCGCAGGCAAAGTCTCCTCCAACTGGGCGACGCTACTGGCCCCTACGATCGGCGAGCTGACGCCCTTCTGCCGGCATACCCAGGCTAGGGCGAGCTGGGCCAACGTTACATCCATCTGTCGCGCTTTGGCCGCGAGGCGCTCCACGGCCCGGAAGTTGCGCTCAGTGAGCATCCTGTCCTGCATGAGAGCAGACCGGGCGGCCCGAGTGCCTTCAGCGGGCGATTCGCCCCTCCGGTATTTGCCGGTAAGCATCCCACCTGCCAGGGGGCTATAGGGGATGTTGCCGACGCCTTCTTGGATGCAGAAAGGGATAAGCTCATGCTCGATGCCTCGGTCCAGGAGACTGTAACGAGGCTGGACACAGACGAAGGGCTCGAAGTTCCGCACGTCGGCGATCCAGTTGGCCTTGCAGATCTGCCAGGCGGCGAAGTTGGAGCACCCAAGGTAGCGCACTTTGCCCTGACGCACCAGATCGTTAAGCGCGCTCATGGTCTCCTCTAGGGGCGTAGAGGGATCAGGAGCATGCACCTGGTACAGGTCGATGTAATCAGTATTCAGGCGACGCAGGCTGGCTTCCACTCCCTGGATGATGTGGAGCCGAGAGAGTCCCTCATCGTTCGGCCCCTCGCCCTTGCGACCTCGTACCTTGGTGGCCAAGACGATTTGCTGGCGCCGGCCCTTCAAGAACTGCCCGACGACCTCCTCCGAATGGCCGCCGCCATACACGTCTGCCGTATCGAAGAAGTTGATGCCTCCATCGACCGCCCGCTGCATGATAGCCATGGAAGTCTCGTCATTCGCGCCCCAGCCAAAGGTCATACACCCAAGGCACAACTGCGAAACCTTTAGCCCCGTACGTCCCAGATTGCGGTATTCCATGTCCCTCGTTGCCTCCTGGTATGTTGTTGACCGGCGTACACGGATCATCCAACCAGCCGCCCACGGGCAGGCTGCTTTAGCGAACCACAAGGAAACTCCCACATGCTGGTAAGGGGATGCGGAATGGGAACAACCGTAAGGCGGCGCTAAGCAGAAGAGGGTTTGACCGTGCCCCAGCGGTCGTAGAACATGACCTGTTCAATAGGCCGCCGCCTGGAACCGCCGAATGAGACGTTGCCGGGGTAGCCGAGCGGAATGAGAGCCGCCGTTTCCGCCTCTTTTGGGATGCCAAGTAACTCTTTGACTTCGGCATCGCAAAGCTTGTGCAATGTGGTGATTACAGTGCCAAGCCCCAAACCAGTAGCCGCCAGGAGGAGGTTCTGCACCGCGAGGTAGATGGATGAGCCGAGCTGAGCCAGATTAGTGGCTGCCGGATCGTCCTCGTTGTAAGCGCAGACCATGATCAGGACGGGCACGTCGCCCATGTGGTCCGTGAGCCAGGCGCTGGCCTCGCGACGACGGCGCTGAGCGGGAGTCTCGTCGGCGGGTGGAGCCGGTACCCTGTTGCCGTAGGCCCGGGTGATGCCTACCTTGTAGTACTCGCCTAGCTTGCGCTTAAGCTCAGGGTCGCGGATGATGATGAACCGCCAGGGCTGGCGGTTGCCCCCGCTGGGCGCCCGTGTCGCCGCCTCGATGATCTTGCGGATGGCCTCCTCTGGAACGGGGTCGGGATTGTAGCGGCGGATGGCCCGTTGGGCCGCGATAGCTTCGAACAGTTCCATGTCACCTCCTCGTCTTTGGCTAGAAAGAATCGCCCGATGACCATTGCCATTGTAGCAGCCCAGTCAACCTCCTGGTCGGATGTTGTATAATCGCGGCAACGTCACGCGGAAGATCGGCACCTTGGGAGGGATTAAGATGGTCATTGCCAGACAGCCCTTCGGCCAGACCGGCCACCTTAGCACCCGCACTATCTTCGGGGGCGCCGCCCTGGGCCGGGTGACCCAGGCCGAGGCCGACCGCACCCTTGAGGTCCTGTTCAAGTGCGGCATCAACCATATCGACACAGCGCCTGGCTACGGCGAATCGGAGTTGCGCATCGGGGGATGGATGCCCAGCTACCGGGGCGAGTTCTTCCTGGCAACCAAGACCAGCGAACGGACCCGCCAGGGGGCGCGCGACCAGATCCAGCGCTCGCTGGAGAGGCTGCGGGTCGCCCAAGTGGACCTAATCCAGTTGCACAACCTGACGGATCAGCAAGAATGGGAAGTTGCGATGGGGCCAGGAGGCGCTCTGGAGGCTGCTGTAGAGGCCCGAGAACAAGGCCTCGTCCGCTTTATCGGTGTCACGGGGCACGGCGTCAGCGCCCCGATGATGCACAGGCGCAGCCTGGAGCGCTACGGCTTCGACTCGGTGCTGCTCCCATGCAACTATCCTATGTGGCAGAACGCCGGATACGCCGCCGACTTTGCCGCCTTGTTGGCGCTCTGCCAGGAGCGTAAGGTGGCCGTGCAGACCATCAAGAGTCTAGCACGTGGGCCATGGGGCGAGAAGCAACGCACTCATGCCACCTGGTACGACGCTTTGAGCGAGCAGGCTTCCATCGACCTCGCCGTGCACTGGGTGCTGGGACAACCATCCGTTTTCCTCAACACCTGTGCCGACACCGGGCTCCTGCCGATGGTGTTAGACGCTGCCAGCCGCTTCCAGGCCGGTGCGGCCCCGACGGGGAGAGAGATGACCGATCTCGTCAGTCGAGAGGGGATGACGCCGCTCTTCGCCTAGTCGGGCCACGAGTTGCGAAAAGTCGCCAAAGAAAGAAGGGGGGCCCTAGAAAGGAGCATTTCCTTGGCTAAGCAGATCAAGTTCGGGATTGGCCTGTCGCAATCAGGCGTGACCTGGGCGGAGTATATGGCGGCCTCTCAAGAGGCCGAGGCCTTGGGGTTTGACTCTCTCTGGAATAACGACCACTTCATGATGCCGGCGGAGGGTATGGAGCCCCCATATATGGAGGCGTGGACGGCGCTGGCAGGGCAGGCCGCCTGTACCGGCAGCATCAGGCTTGGCTGCCTGGTAACGGGGAACACGTACCGGAATCCGGCGCTCCTCGCCAAGATGGCAGTCACCATAGACATGATAAGCAACGGCCGCCTTGAGATGGGGATCGGCGCCGCCTGGCACGAGAGGGAGCATGTCGCCTACGGCTGGGGCTTCCCTTCCCTGAAGGAGCGCATGGACCGGCTGGAAGAGGCCTGCCAGGTCCTCAAACTCCTGTGGACCCAGGAAAAAGCCTCCTTTGCCGGCCGCTACTACCAGTTGCAGAACGCGGTGGCTGAACCTAAGCCGGTCCAGAAGCCGCACCCGCCGCTAATGGTGGCAGGATCGGGCGAGAAAAGGACACTACGTATTGTGGCGAAGTACGCCGATAAGTGCAACATCCCAGGCAGCCCCGATGCGGTGGCCCAAAAAGTCGACGTGCTTAAGGAACATTGCCGCCAGGTGGGGCGCGACTTCGACGAGATCGAGGTAACGGCGGGCGGCGTCTGCGCTATCACCGACTCGGAGGCGCAAGCAGACCGCCTCGTGCAGCAACTGGCCGAGCAGTTCAAGGCGACTGAGGAGGCGATAAGAGCCGGGGCGCTCCTTGGCTCATCGCAGCGCATCCTGGAGGCAATCGGGCGCTTCATAGGGGCGGGCGTCACCCACCTTATCTTCACGCCCCTGGAGCGGTTCGACATCGATGGCAAGCTGGGACTCAAGGGCGGCGATCAGTTGCGGCGCTTCGCCCGGGAGGTCTTGCCCTCTTTCCGATAAGCCGGCCAAGGAGAAAACGACTAGCTGAACCCCAGCCGAGGCTTTATCTCGCCCCTGATCTGTTTCACGTGCTCTTCGTAGTGAGCCGCGATGCCCTCCACCAGGTCGGCAACGGTGACTGCTTCGCCACGCCTCTTACCGGCCTTGAGGAGATCGTCGGCGGAGAGACTTTCGACAAACTTAGCGGCATCCTCAAAAGCCTCTAGCGTCTGATTGATCATCCGTTTCCACGCCTCATCCCAGGATGGGAAGGAAGGGAAGTCCAGGTTTCCCTCTTTGACGAGACGCTCGGCCCAGGTGATGTATCCGGATCTGCCCCCGATATGACGCATGGCGTCGGCGACGGACCACTCGGAGCCCTTAAATGCATCCTCGGCCGACATGCGCTCCAGCGCCTCCTGAAGCTCCGCCCGTGTCGCTCTGATTCTGGACACGGCAGCATCCCTACGGACGACCGGTGTCGGTTCAGTCATGTTTGGAGCACCTCTCTCTCGCGTGTAGCGTCTTTTGCCTACGATGCGGCCCTTGCTGGCCAATACTATTTGCGCCAGGCCCGGCTGTCAAGCACAGGAGCGCAACCATCGCTCCGGCATCGGCGGGTGACCACTGGAAATCCCCTGTCGCCAAACATCATCGCGCGTTAAGGGAGTAAGCGTTTCAATAGCTGTCCAATGGGCAGAGGGTTTCGAGTTAGGGGGGTGACTGCTATAATACATTAGTCAGGGAAGCGATGAACCTCTTATCATCAGCCAGGGCCGTTAGCTCAGGGGAAGAGCACCTGACTTTTAATCAGGGTGTCGTTGGTTCGAGACCAACACGGCCCACCACCTGCCCGCGTGGGTACTAGCCGCACGAATGCTCGCAGGTTGCTCGACCTGCGAGTCTCTCCGTTCCTCACCAGTACTGATCATGGAACCAAACAGGCCTTGGCTACGTCGTTATCTGTAAGAGTAAGCGAGAGGCTGCGAACGCAATGAAAATCTCCATACTAGCGCTGGCCCTGGTGACGAGCATCCTAGTAGTGGGCGCGCTCGCTTGCTCCAAGTCAAAAGGAGAAGGGGCCACATCCACGCCTGTAGGCCAGCCAGGGACACCATCTCGGACGGCGACGGTGCCTATCGGCGATGGGCAGACCGGCGGCAAGGAGCTTCCGTCCGCGCCTTCAACTCAGGGCACTCAGACGCCTGGCCCCGCAAGGCCCACCGCTCTGACACCGGCCCCCACTGCCACGGGTGGCATGGTGGCAGAGCCTGCACCCGTCATCGACTCCTCCATCCAGGTCCTACAGACGTTTCCGCCCCAGTACCGCCTTCACGTCGAGTTCGGCCTCGCCAACGGATGCATCAAGCCCGGCGGCTATTCGGTAAGCCGGGAGGGCGAGA
>JACQUE010000236.1 GCA_016210425.1 Chloroflexota bacterium
CTACCTGCTCCGGCCATTGAGGCCAAGCTGCGCGAGGAGTGGGGAGCATCACCGGAGCGGGCGCGGCTGCTGGGGCGGCTCTGCGCCGGCTCGCTGGGATGGGCCGTGTCGTTCCTGCGGGAGGAGAAGCTCCTGGAGCCTAGGGCGCAGCGGCTGGAGATGCTCAAGCGAGCGCTGGGCGAGGGCCTGGAGGGCAGGTTCAGCCTGGCGGCGGAGCTGGCCATGCGCCTGGGACGGCAGCGTGAGCTGGCGCCGGAGTGGTTCGACACATGGCTCTCGTGGTGGCGGGACCTGCTGGTCATCAAGGGCGGAACTCCGGATGCTATCGTGAACGTGGATGAGGAGGCCATTCTAGCAGAGCAGGCCCGGGCCTGCTCACTCAGGGAGATCGTTGCTGTTATCGATAGCTTACAGGCAGCAAAAGAGAGCATCGATAGCAACGTCAACATCAGGCTGATGTTGGAGACGCTGATGCTCGATCTGCCGATCTCCAAAGGGAGAAAGGAGGAAAAGGAGGCCTTGGTCTAGCGACCGAGGCTTCCTTTTACATACACATGCCGGATGTAGTCGGAATTCGCTTTCAGCGGGCCGGCCAGGTCTACTACTTCGAGCCTAACGGCCTGCAGCTTGAGACGGGGGACCGCGTGGTGGTACGAACAGAGCGGGGTCTGGAGCTTGGCTGGGTAGTCATATCCCCCCAGCAGGTCGTCGCCGAAGAGATAAAGGAGGAGCTCAAGCCGGTCCTGCGCCTGGCCGAGGACAAGGACCTGGAGCAGTCGGTTGAGTTCCAGAGCAAGACCAGGGAGGCGATGGCCAGGACGGCCGAGCGGGTCGAAAAGCTGCAACTCCCTATGAAGCTCCTGGAGGCCCGCTATACCCTCGACGGGAGCCGTCTGGTAATCTCCTTCAGCTCCGAGGGTCGAGTCGACTTCCGGGAGCTCGTGCGGGACCTCGCCTCCGTCTTGAAGACGCGGGTGGAGCTGCGCCAGGTGGGTCCTCGCGATGAGGCCAAGATCTGCGGGGGATTGGGGCGCTGCGGTCGCTCCATCTGCTGCAGCATCTACCTGGGCAGCTACCCCCACTGCTCCATCCGCATGGCCAAGGAGCAGGACCTGCCCCTGAACCAGATGCACCTGGCCGGCCTCTGCGGTAGGCTGCGCTGCTGCCTCGGCTACGAGTACGAGACCTACCTGGAGGCGCGCAAGACGCTGCCCAAGGTCAATAAGATGGTGAAAACGCCGATGGGCTTCGGCAAGGTCACGGCCGTCAATCCGCTGAAGCAGACGGTGCAAGTGCGGATGGAGACCGAGGTCATCGTCGAGTTCCCCGGCAATCAGGTCAGTCTGGCGGAGGGCCAGCAGAACGACCCCGCGCCGCAGGAGAAGTAGGAGGACGACAGCGCATGCCGATAATAAGAGTGGAGATGTGGCCAGGCCGGACGCAGACCCAGAAGGCCGAGTTGGCCAAGGCCATCACCGAGGCCGTGGTTCGCATAGCCAAGACGACGCCCGACCAGACTATCGTCGTCTTTCAGGACATTCGCAAGGAGGACTGGGCTACAGGCGGCGTTCTTGCTTCGGAGGCCGGCTAGAAGGCCGAAGGGCCTCTCTAAGGCGTCTGTTTTAATCGGTGCCTATTCTTGGTATAATAGCTTGGTGGTAGGGGGCCGATTCGTGCCTTTAGGGAAGTGAGTTCGGAAGCGAGGGGTACCGAGAGAGTCTCCTCCGCTTCAAGAGTAGCAGTTGAATGAAACCTAGACAGATCAGAAACAGCTTCATATACCTCCTGATACTGGTGGCGGTGGTTGCCATCATCTTCACCTTCTTCAAGACTCCTGGTGGCAGTCGCAACGTTGACATCAGCGAGGTCATCAACCTGGCCAAGGATGGCAAGGTCCAGAAGATCGAGGTCCAGGGCGATAGCCTGACGGTCCAGACGAGGGACGGCCAGAAGCTGCACTCTCGCAAGGAGAGCAGCGCCAGCATGCTGGAGATCATGGACCGCTACGGCATCTCGACCAGCGGCGCCAACGGGGTGGCCGTTTACGTGCGAGAGCCCAGCAGCTTCGGGAACATCTTCTCGGTGCTGATCAATTTCCTGCCCCTGATCTTCTTCGGGGCTATCCTGCTGTTTATGATGCGGCAGGCGCAAGGGGGCAATAACCAGGCCTTAAGCTTCGGCAAGAGTCGGGCCCGCATGTTCACTGGCAACAGGCCAACTGTAACCTTCGTGGACGTGGCGGGTGTGGATGAGGCTAAACAGGAGCTTCAAGAGGTCGTCGAGTTCCTCAAGTTCCCCGAGAAGTTCGCCGCCCTGGGTGCCAGGATACCTCGCGGAGTGCTTCTGGTCGGCCCGCCCGGCACCGGCAAGACGCTTCTTGGTCGGGCCGTCGCCGGCGAGGCCGGGGTCCCCTTCTTCTCGATCAGCGGCTCCGAGTTCGTTGAGATGTTCGTCGGCGTGGGCGCTTCCCGCGTCCGCGACCTCTTCGAGCAGGCCAAGCGCAACGCGCCCTGCATCGTCTTCGTCGATGAGATCGACGCCGTCGGGCGGCAGCGAGGAGCGGGCCTCGGCGGTAGCCACGACGAGCGGGAGCAGACCCTTAACCAGATCCTGGTGGAGATGGACGGCTTC
>JACQUE010000248.1 GCA_016210425.1 Chloroflexota bacterium
GGCAAGATGCTTCACATCGTTCAGCATGACATATAGGTACTCAGTCCCACTTCGTATCAATAACATGGACTGCAGATGTACGTTTTCGCGAGAATAGTCTTACATGACACTCATCTATCTTAGCTCAGCCTGGGTTGCCGGCATCTATCTAGGCTCCCGGGCCAGCATCTCCATCCGAACGGCGGTGGCCGCCACCGCCGTCCTCCTCATCGCGGCCTTAGCCGCCCGCAAGCACTCGCGGCCGTGCCTGGTCTTGCTCTGCCTCGCGCTGCTCTTCGCCGGTGCGGCCCGCTACCGCAGCACCGTGCCCCCGGTAAACGATAATACTCTGGCCTTCTACAACGGGAGCCAGAAGGCTACAATCACGGGCGTAGTCGGCGCAGAGCCCGACCGGCGCGACCGTGTCACCCTCCTGCGCGTCAATGTGCATGAGATCGAGGTCGCGGGAGCGCACCGACCGATCTCCGGCGCCGCCCTCGTAACCGTCGCGCCATTCCCCACCTACCGCTACGGCGACCTGCTCTCCATCACCGGTACGCTGGAGGCACCGCAGAAGCTGGGCGATTTCAACTACCCCGACTACCTGGCAAGACAGGGAATATCAAGCGTGGCGAACCACCCACAGGTGAAGCTCCTAGCCAGTGGGCGTGGCTTCCCGCCGCAGGCCTGGATCCTATCGCTGAAGGAGCGACTTTCCCGGTCCCTAGCATCTTCGCTGCCGGAGCCTCAGGGCTCTCTCGCGCAGGGCATCCTCCTCGGCACGCGCAGTTCCGTACCGGACGACCTTAACGATGCCTTCATTAAGAGCGGGACATCTCACATCCTGGCCATCTCCGGCTACAACATCGCTATCGTCATCGGCGTGGTCTCCAGCTTTGGTCTCTGGCTCCTCAGCCGCCGCGCGACGCTTGTGCTCACGTTGGCCGCCGTCGCGCTCTTCACCATGCTGACCGGCGCCGAGCCTCCGGTGGTGCGGGCGGCGGTAATGGGGACGCTGGTAGTCATAGCCACGGCAACGGGCAGGCGCAGCAGCGCGCTGACCTCGCTGGCCTTCGCCGCCGCCCTGATGGTCGGGCTCAGCCCCGGCACCCTTTGGAGCGTCTCCTTCCAGCTCAGCTTCCTCTCCATCCTGGGCCTGATCGCGCTCGCGCCGCCGCTAACAGCCCGGGGACAGCGCGCAGTGGCATCACTCCGGCACCAAGACATTGCCGACCCCGAACGATCCCTCCTATCCAGCATCATCGAAAGCACGGCTGTGACGCTGAGCGCCATCATCGCCACGGCGCCCCTCATCGCCTACTACTTCCATCGCGGCTCCCTGGTTGCGCCGCTGGCGAACCTCCTCGGCGTACCGGCGCTTCCGCCCGCGATGCTGACCTCGGCGGCGGTAAGCATCCTGGGCCTCGTCAACTCCCACCTGGCCCAGGCCGCAGGCTGGGTGGCCTGGCTTAGCCTCTCCTACCTCATGCTGGTCGTCAGGCTCTTCGCCCGGCTGCCCCTAGCCTCTGTCGATATCGGCATCGTCGGAGCCTGGGTCGCCTGGGCCTACTATGGCGCGCTGGCCCTCATCGTCTGGCCTCACCGGCCCCGGTTGCCCCAGTTAAGAGAAAGCACGGCCGCTGCCCGCCGTCGAACCGCAGCCCTCGCTTCCGTCTGCGGCCGCATCCCGGCCAAGTGGGTCGCCGCGCCCTTAGCCGTACTGGCTATCCTCGTCTGGGCCGCCGCCTTTGTCCCGCGCGACGGCCGCTACCACGTCGATTTCCTCGACGTCGGCCAGGGCGACGCCATCCTCATAAGGACGCCGCAGGGCCACAATGTCCTCGTCGATGGTGGCCCGAGCCCGCAGGCGATAGGGTCGGTGCTGGGCAAGGAGCTCCCCTTCTATGACCGCAAGATCGACATGGTGGTGCTGACGCACCCGCAGGAGGACCACATAGGCGGCCTCATCGAGGCCGTGAAACGATACAAGGTGGGTAAGGCCATAGAACTGGCAGAGGACACGAATTCGCCGCTCTACCGCGAGTGGCGCCAGGAGTTGGACAGCCACAAAGTGCAACGCGTGGTAGCGCAGGCCGGCCAGCGCGTGCCGCTGGGCAAGGGCGCCTGGATCGATGTTATCTATCCTGATGCAGCATGGGCCTCCGCGCCGGACCGCTCGATCAACGACCTCTCGCTGGTTCTCCGGTTAGTCCTTGGAAACGTCAGCCTCTTGCTGACGGGCGACCTGGAGGAGAGCGGCGAGACGTACCTGGTGGGCAAGGGCATCGACCTGGGGAGTACCATACTGAAGGTGGGCCACCACGGCTCTAATACCTCCACCTCCGAGCGCTTCCTGCGCGCCGTCGGCCCGCGCCTCGCCGTCATCTCCGTCGGCGCCGACAACCACTTCGGCCACCCGACGCCGGAGACACTGCAACGCCTGGCCGGCATACCCATCTTCCGCACCGACCGCCAGGGCACCATCGATCTCAGCACCGACGGCCGCCGGCTCTGGGTGAAGACCGAATCTCCCATATCAAAGTGAATGAATGGGCTCTTTCCATGATAGAATCGCTTCAGTATGGAGTTTGCATGGACAACCACCAGGAGGGCTGGCAACAGATGGAGACCACGATCCGTGAATATCGAACAGCCGACTTTGAAGCCTGCCGTTCCCTCTGGGGAGAGCTGACACGACACCATCGAGAGATATACGAAGACCCCACCATCGGCGGCGACGACCC
>JACQUE010000031.1 GCA_016210425.1 Chloroflexota bacterium
GAACTGCGAGTGGCCATAGCCCAGGCCCTTGGAGTAGAGGGTTGAGAGAGGACGTACCGAAAGGGTCATCTCCCGACCGTCCCAGTCAGTCACCTTTATCTCGCCGCCGCGCAGGCTCTTGCCGTCTGGGGCCAGGTCCAGCTTCGGTTGCGCCGCAACCACGCGTGGCTGCTCCCGCCCGTCGCCATGCCCAAAGGCCATGGCGCCATCCACGCGGGTGCGACCTGTTTGATCGGAGAGGTTGCCGAACAGTCCGGCCCGCTTCCTGTCCTGCGGCTCCATCAGCCAGAGCCAGACGGAGTGGTCGTCGAACTGGCCGGCAAGCCACAGCGAGCGGACGCAGATGCTCTCGGGCAGGGGAGCCAGCCTTGGCACCTGCCCGAAGATGGGGCGGACGCCCCACGAGCGGTCCCGCGCTCCGACTGCGCTCTCAGGCTTCAGCGCGATATTCCTGCCAGCGACGGTGATCGAGCCGCTGGCCCGCCCCAACTGGGCATAGTGCCACATGTTCCAAATAATGTGTCTCTCCTGCCGGTGGAAGACGGGAGCCAAGACCTCCATCGGCTGCTGCGCCGATTCCAGGCGAATGTCGAAGCTGATATCCTGGCCTTCGCGCGGCGCCAGCACGAAGCGCCAGGCCTTGAAGTGCTCCACGATCTCGGCGGAAAGTGCCCCAACCTGCCGCCGGTCCCGATCCCGGCTCAGCTCCCGCGCGAAGCGGGCGTTGTACTGCTTATCCCCAACCCTGACGCTGGCCGCGCCGTCCATCGTGTTGGTGTTAGGGTACGCCCCCAGGTGCCCCGCGACGCTTACCTCGCCGGATGTGGTGCCGACGTGAAACCAGAGCTTGTCGATCCAGCGTGGATCGCCGCTATCGACATGGTCCATGGTGGTGGGAATCTGATGGATCGTGAGGTCATCCAACTCTGTTATCATCCGCTCTCTCCCTTCGTTTAGACAGGCAGACCCCGAGTGGTACTGCTCTGACGGACTTTAGAAGCTAACGCGCTGCTCGCCTAGGTCCCCCGCAGGCGAGGGTCGAGGACGTCGCGTAGAGCGTCGCCGAACATGTTGAAGCTGAAGACAACCAGGCTGATGGCGAGGCCGGGCGCCAGCGCCATCCAGACCTGCTGTTCCATGTAGCGACGCCCCTGAGAGCTAAGCATCGTCCCCCACGTCGCCTTGGGATGGATGGCGCCCAGGCCCAGGAAGCCCAGCGATGCATCCAGCAGGATGGCGCCGCCGATCTGGATCGAGGCCATGATTATGATGATGGGCGCCACGTTGGGGACGATGTGGCGCGCCAGGATGCGCAGGTTGCCCGCGCCGATGCACGTCGCCGCCTCCACGAAGGCATAGTTCCGCACCGATAAGACGGCGCTGCGTATGACCCGGTTTGTGCCGGGTATGAATAGGACGGCGATGGCCATGAAGATCTTCATGAAGCTGGCGCCCCCTAGCACTGAGACCATGAAAAGCAGGAACACAAGCCCGGGGAAGGCCATGATGCCGTCGGCTATACGCTGGATAGTCATATCCACCTTCCCTCCAAAGAAGGCGGAGATGATTCCAACCAGGCTGCCTATAGTCGTGCCAACGCCAACCGCGATGAACCCGATGGCTACCGATACCCTTGCGCCGATTAGGATGCGACTGAAAATATCCCTGCCGGCCTCGTCTGTCCCCAGCCAGTGCCTACCGCTCGGCCCCTCGAGCATGGCGATCCCTTTGCCTGGTACGCGATCGCTATCCAGCTCGCCATAGGGCGCGATGACCGGTGCGAGGATAGCCACCACGATGAGGATGATGAGCACCACAGCCGCTACCGATCCCAAAGGCTGGTGCGATATGAAGCGGGCGATGCCACGCCGGAGGTGGGCGCCGCGGCCCCGGGTCGACCTCAGCGCTTGCGGTGCAGCGATCTCATGTCCAACTGCAGGCGATCCCTGCATGGCGACCTCCCTGTGGCTGGGTCACTACTTGTACACGATCCGCGGGTCCAGGTAGGAGTAAAGGATATCGACTACCAGGTTCATGAAGACTATGAAGGACGCCATTATCAGGACCACGCCCTGAATTTGCGGATAATCTCGGAAGTTGACCGACTCTATGGCCAAACGCCCCATGCCGGGCAGCGTGAAAAGCATCTCCATGATCACGGTCCCGCCCAGAAGGATGCCCAACTGGCCACCCAGGACGGTGATGACCGGAATGAGGGCGTTCTTCACGGCGTGGCGGCCGATGACAAGCTGTTCCCGCAACCCTTTCGCCCAGGCGGTGCGAATATAGTCCTGCCTCAGCACCTCCAGCATAGAGGAGCGCATTATACGCATGCTACTGGCCGACATGCGGAAGCCTAGGATTAGCGCCGGAATATATAGCATCTCCAGGTTCTTCACCGGCGAGACCCATATATTCTGGAAGTAGACCGGAGTCACGTAGTGGAGATACTTGGAGGTGTACAGGACGATCACGGTGCCGATGAAGAAATCGGGGAAGGAGAGGCCGGCAATGGCCAGGGTACGGCCCCCGTAGTCCAGCAACGATCGCTGGCGTACGGCTGATATCAGGCCTATGAGAACACCCATAGGGATCGAGATAAAGAGAGCCATCAACCCAAGCTGAAATGTGACCGGCAGGCGGTTGGCTATCTCTGTTAGGACAGGGCGTCCCGTCCTGATGGAGTCCCCAAAGTCGCCCTCAAATAGCCCCTTCATCCAGACGAAGTACTGGACGTAGACGGGCCGGTCCAGGCCTAGACTGTGGCGCACCGACTCGATGGTTTTCTGGTGCGCCACAGCGTCCTGGAACAGCCGGTCAAGAACGTCGCCCGGCAGCATGCGGGTCATGATAAACGTGATGAGCGTCACCAGCCAGAGAACCAGGAGGCCGAGAAGTATCCTTCGAATGATATACTTCGACATCGTCACTGCCCCCGCCTTGGAGCCGATCCATGCTTTTGCTGCGGTTTATGCGGGGAAGGGTTGACGGCGGGGAGCCGGCTGCTCCACCAGGCTCCCCACCTATCGACCTATCTACGGCTCTTTTTTAGGGTTTACTTCGCGGGTCGAACTTCCTGTCCCCAGGGAAGCCCTTGACGGACGGGTC
>JACQUE010000256.1 GCA_016210425.1 Chloroflexota bacterium
CGCCGGCACGTTGGGCGCCAATGGCTGGTACACCTCCGACGTGACGGTTAGCACCACGGGTAGCGACCCCGTCAGCGGCCCGGTCACTTGCACCGCCGACCAGCAGCAGACCACCGAGACCACAGGCGCCGTCTTCAATGGCGACTGCACCAACCAGGCCGGGCTCGTGGGCAACGCCGCGCCCCTGACGGTGAAGCTGGACAAGACGCCGCCCACGGCGACCTTGGCGGTCACCGCCGGTACGTTGGGCGCCAATGGCTGGTACACCTCCGACGTGACGGTTAGCACCACGGGTAGCGACCCCGTCAGCGGCCCGGTCACCTGCACCGCCGACCAGCAGCAGACCACCGAGACCACAGGCGCCGTCTTCAATGGCGCCTGCACCAACCAGGCCGGGCTCGTCGGCAATGCTGCGCCGCTGACTGTAAAGCTGGACGTCACGCCTCCAACGGTCGGCATTACTGGGCCAGCAATCGTCCTTCAGGGGACTTCTGCGAGTGCCGTGGTCACGGCCTACGACGCGACTTCCGGATTGGCCGTCGACCCAAGTGGCTCCTTGGCCCTTGACACCTCCACTGTCGGCCCGCACAGCGTGACGGTTATCGCAACGGACAACGCTGGCAACAGCAACAGCGCCACGCTGGAATACACTGTCTGGGGTGTAAACGGGCCGTTTGCTCCCGTCATTAAGAAAGGGCTGGGCACAGGACAGTTCAAGGCTGGGAGCACGATCCCGGTGAAATTCCAGCTCACCGATGGCGCCAACCTGGTGACTACTGCAACCGGCACGATTACTATCGGTTCTGCCAGCGCTGCCTTCCGTTGGGATGCTACGTCACAACAGTACATAGCCAACGTCAAGACCGGGACTACCATCGGGACATTCCTGCTCATGCTGTCAGTTGGCGGCGTCGGCAGCACTGACATTGCCAGCGTTAACCTGCGCTAAGCACCGATAATAAGCTTGGACACAAAGGCGAGGGTGGCTAAGCCACCCTCGCCGCTTCTTTTTGGCGGTGCGCCGTCTAAATCTTCACCAGGCTTGTGATGTTCATGCCGGGGATCTTGCGGATCACCTCCAGCAACTCGGGCGGGATCTGCTCATCGACGCCCATCGCCATGAGCGCCTGGCCGCGCGGCTTCTCGCGGCTCACCTGCATGCCGCTGATGTTGATGTTGCTCTTGCCCAGGAGCGTCCCCACGGCGCCGACGATGCCCGGCCGGTCCTGGTGGCTGGTCAGCAGCAGGTAGCCGCCGTTGGGCGTCAGGTCCAGCCAGTAGCCGTTGATGAGCAGGATATGCGCCTCGTTGCGCATCTGCGTGCCCGCCACCGTCGTTGTGCCCTTGCTACTCTGGACGGTGACTGTGATGAGGCTGCTGTAGTTCTCGCAGATGGGCTCTTTGTGCTCCGACACCCGCAGGCCGTGCTCGGCGGCTACAAGGTGCGCGTTCACGAAGTTCACCGGCTGGTCGCTGATGCCCTCGAGGATGCCCCGCAGCACCGACGCCCGCACGATATTGGTATCGTGCTCCGCCATCTCGCCCTCGTATCTGATCTCCACCGCGTTCGGCTGCCCGACGGTCAACTGCCGCGCCAGGCTGCCCAACGAGTGGGCGATGTCCAGGAAGGGGGCCACCACTGCCAGCGTCTCCGGCGGGATAGCCGGAGCATTGACGGCGTAACGGGCGGGCTTGCCCTGCAAGAGGGCGATGATCTCCTCCGCGACATCGACGGCTACGTTGATCTGGGCCTCATGCGTCGAGGCGCCCAGGTGTGGCGTGACTATGATCTTGTCGCTCTTGAAGAGAACGTTATCCTTGGCCGGCTCCTGAGAGAAGACATCGATGGCGGCGCCGGCTACACGCCCCTCCTCGACGGCTTTGTAGAGGGCTTCCTCATCGACCAGGCCGCCACGCGCCACATTGATGATGCGCACCTCGGGCTTCACTATGGCCAGCTCCTTGGGGCCGATGATGCCCTTGGTAGCGGCCGTCATGGGCGTATGCAGGGTTATGAAGTCGGACTGGCGTAGGAGGTCCTCCAGGCTGACTATGATCACACCCAGGAGGTTGGCATGCTCTTGCGAGACGAATGGGTCGTAGCCCAGCACCCGCATCTCTAAGGCCTTGGCACGCCGGGCCACTTCCGAGCCGATGCGGCCCAGGCCGACGATGCCCAGCGTCTTGTTGCGCACCTCCACGCCCACGAACTCGCTCCGTGCCCACACATTGGCCTTGAGCTTGGCGTTGGCCTGAGGCACGTGGCGAGCCAGGGCCATCATCAGGGCGATGGTGTGTTCGCAGGCCGATATGGTGTTGCCCGATGGGGCATTCACCACCACGACGCCGCGCTGCGTCGCCGCCTCTACGTCGATGTTGTCGACCCCGACGCCGGCCCGACCGATGACCTGCAGCCTCCTGCCGGCGTCGATTATCTCTTTCGTTACCTTAGTCTCACTGCGGACCACCAGGCCGGCATACTCGCCGATGATCGCCGACAGCTCCTCCGGCTTCAGTCCGGTCTTGACATCCACCTCGAAGTGCTGACGCAGGAGATCGATGCCGCCCTTTGCAACTGGGTCCGCTACGAGTATCTTCACGTGTCGTTCTCCTATAGTCTCACCTTGATGATCGTTTCCGTGCCTAGACCGCCGCAGCCTGGGCAAAGCCAAGCCGGGCGAGAGCTTCCTCCAGAGCCACCATGGCTTTGTCGATGTCCTCCTGCTGGACATAGCCCAGGTGTCCGATGCGGAAGATCTTGCCGTCCAGGGACCCCTGTCCGCCGGCCATCACAACTTGAAAGTCCTCACGCAGGATACGCAGCAGCTCCCTAGCCTGCAGCGTCTCGGGCACGTGTACGGCAGTGACGGTGTTAGATGCCACCGCTTCATCGGCAAAGAGGGCGAGGCCCAGATCCTTGACCCGCTGCCGGGTGTGGGCCGCTATCCTGGCGTGCCGCGCGAAGATGTTCTGCATCCCCTCCTTGGCCATCAGGTCCAGGGCGTAATCTAGGGCAAAGTAGACGGAGACGGCTGGCGTCCAGGGCGTTTGCCCCCTGTCAGCCGAGCTCTTGGCCCTCTGGTAGTCGAAATAGAAGCGAGGCATCTTTGCGTTTGCGACGGCCTTCCAGCCTTCCTCGCTGACGCTCACCATCGCCAGGCCCGGCGGCACCATCCAGCCCTTCTGCGAGCCGGTGACAACCACGTCGCACTTCCAGGCGTCGGTCTGCAGGTCGATGGAGCTAAGGCTGCTGACGGCGTCCACCACCACGAGCTTATCGAACTCCTTACAAACAGCGGCCAGCGCTTTCAGGTCGTTGGTAACGCCCGTCGAGGTCTCGTTGTGGGTGAGGAGCACGGCGGTTATGGATGGGTCGGCGCTGAGCGCCTTTCGAATAGAATCGGGGTCTACGGCCTTGCCGAGCTCGGCCTTTAGCCTGGTCACCTGGGCCCCGTAGGTCTCCGCTATCTTCGCGAAGCGATCGCCGAACTCGCCGCAGCTCGCCGAGAGCACCTTGTCGCCCGGCGACATGGTGTTGACGACAGCCGATTCCATGCCTCCGGTCCCTGCTGTGGTCAGGACCAGGATATCGTTCTTCGTCTGGAAGAACTCCTGAAGCCTGGCCGCTATGCGCTTGATGATCTGAGCAAACTCGGGCCCCCGATGGTTGATCATGGGCTTGGTCATCGCTTGGAGTACCTCGGGGGGGCACGGGGTGGGACCCGGGATTCGCAGATTCACTTCTGGCCTCCTTGTAAAATCTATCACTAACTATAGGGCATCGCCATCGTCCGGTCAACATGCCCAGAGGGGCAGTGTATCCCATATGCTACTATACTTGAGACATCAAAAGCGAGAGGTAGGCCACGCTAAAAGGCGGGTGCGTCATTTCGTGTGGATAGACCGTCTATGTGCTATTCTACAAATGCGTCAACTGGAAAACGGACAACCCGATAGAGACGGCACTCAGGCGCTTTTCGGCGAGACAAGAGCGGAAGGGGGAACGTGCAAAACCTGAGAACATATGGCAGCCCGCCACTCAGGATAGCCGCCATTCACGGAGGTCCAGGTGCCCCAGGAGAAATGGCACCTGTGGCGAGGGAATTGTCTCCGTTCTGGGGCGTTTTGGAGCCTCTTCAGACTGCAGCCTCCCTTGAAGGGCAGACCATGGAGTTAAAG
>JACQUE010000240.1 GCA_016210425.1 Chloroflexota bacterium
CAAGAGGGTCACCAATCTGGACATATTCTCCGGCAAGTTTCTGGAGGACCAAGGCGAGGGCGTGCTGACGATGACGATCTTGGGTGGCAGAGGCGGCATGCCGGCTTTCGGCGAGGAGAACGGCGGTCCGCTGGACATCAAGAAGGCTAAGTCGCTCGTCCAGTACCTGCAGTCTTCCGCGGCAGCAGCCGGCGGAGCGGGCGGCGCTGACGGCAAGGCGCTATACGCTAAGAACTGTGCTGCCTGCCACGGCGATAGCGGCAAGAGCCTTGCCAACGCCGACCTGGGATCGAAGGACTACCTGGCCAAGCGGGGCGATGTAGGGCTCATGGAGGCAATACTTAAGGGCAAGGGCGGAATGCCGGCGCTAGGTGGTTCGGTTTCGCAGGGGGACGCTCAGGCGATAGTGGACTATCTGAAGAAGGCGGCTGGCGGGCAGTAGGATGGGTAAGGGCGGTAGTTATGAGGCTCCCCAGGGTACCGGCGGTCGTAGGCTTGCTTCTTGTGGCGCTGCTGCTGGCCTGCAGCAGGCAAAGTGACGATGAAGTGCGAACGTCAACCGATGTGCCGGTGACCGCCAGCTATATCGTGACCCGGCCGCCCAGCTACAGCAAGGACATACAGCCTCTCTTCGACCGCTACTGCGTAAAGTGCCACGGTGCGAAGCGGGCCGAGAAGGGGCTCAGGCTCGATAGCTACCAGCATACTATGGCTGGCAGCAAGTATGGAACCGTAATCATCCCCTACTCGTCTGCCGTTAGCCTGCTTCTTGGCGGTCTGGAGCGCGACATAATGCCGCCGGGAAAGGCCAAGCTCCTGCCCAACGAGATCAAGAACGTGATGTTTTGGATCGACGGAGGAGCGCCGGATAACTAGGGTGCGATGCGGCCAAGAAGCCGCTGCAACAATAACGTCTGTGAGGAGGAAGGGTAGTGATAGACACGATCATGTCGGGGATTGTGCAAGGGGTTTACTCGATCCAGGTGTTCGTCGATGGCATGTCGCCCTGGTGGGCGGTCATCGGCCTGCCGGCCATTGTTATCGTCCTGGGTGGGATCGTAACCTTCGCCGCCAAAGTCATCGACGGCTTTGTAGCCCGCAGAAGGTACAGCAGATAGTCCCCTCCTAGACTGCTTCAAAGACCCTTCGGTAACTCGGCCACGGGGAGCCTAGTGGCCCGAGGTTGTTTGCGCCGTCCGCCGGTTGCCAGTAGCCACCTCTTTTTTTGAGTCTTCTACTCTACTGGCCTGCCTCTTACAGCAATCTTCCCGCACAATCTTCTGATGTGAATTCTCGAATAGTATTGACATTCGGGGTGGAAGTGTTACTATTAGGCGTGAAGTGGGGAATTGTGGTGAATTGTGGGCATTATGGGAGCCACGGGGTGTCTGGGACATGTTTCTGGGTGAATACGAATACAACATAGACCAGAAGGGGCGCGTCGCCATCCCGGCACGTTTTAGGGACGAGTTCCGGGGCGGGCTCGTTGTTGCGCGCGGCTACGACCGATGCATCGTCGTCTACCCCTTGCCCGAGTGGCAGAGGATGGCCGACAAGATAACCTCGCTTCCTCTAACGCGGCAGACCTCCCGTCGCCTCAGCCGGGCCACCTTCGCCAGCGCCTACAACCTTGAGCTTGACCGCCAGGGCCGCGTGATTATCCCTGCCTCCCTGCGTGATTATGCGGGTATTAGGGATAGTGCCGTTATTGTTGGCGTCCACAATTGTCTGGAGATATGGGATAAGGACCTCTGGGCGGCCGAGAAGTCGATCATGACGGAGCAGGCCGCGGAGATAGCAGAGGCAGCAGAGGTGGCCCTGTGAGGCTAATGGTGGAATACTCAAACCACGTGCCGGTCCTCCTGGACGAGGTTGTGGCGGGCCTGGACGTCATCCCCGGAGGCCGTTACATCGACTGCACGGTGGGGGCTGGTGGTCATGCCGAAGCCATTCTTGAGGCGAGCGCTCCGGGTGGCCAGCTCCTGGGCATCGACGCCGATCCGCACGCCGTCTCCGTTACCTCTGCCCGGCTGCGTCCCTATGGCTCCTCTGTCCTGCTGGTCAACGACAACTTCCGCAACCTGGAGGCCATCTGCACCCGCTACTCCTTCTACCCCGTGCACGGCGTCCTCTTTGATCTCGGCATCTCCTCTCTGCAGCTTGCCGGAGAGGGGCGCGGCTTCAGCTTCCGGGCCGAAGAGCCTCTGGACATGCGCTTCAGCCCCGACCAGCGCCTCACGGCGGCCGATATCGTCAACACCTACTTTGAGGAGGACCTGGCCGAGATATTGCGCTCTTATGGGGAGGAGCCCCATAACCGCCGCATCGCCAGGGAGATAGTGGCGCATCGGCCGCTGCTGACGGCCCGCGAGCTGGCCCAGCTCATTGAGAGGATGAGCGGTGGAGGACGGCGCGGCCGCATCCATCCGGCGACGCGCACCTTTATGGCCCTGCGCATCGCTGTCAACGAGGAGCTGGAGAGCCTGAAATCGGCGTTGGAGCAGGCAACGAGGCTGCTGGGCAAGGGCGGAAGACTTGCCGTCATCAGCTTCCATTCATTGGAGGATAGGGTAGTGAAGGCATTTATGCATGAGGAATCCCGTGAGTGCATCTGCCCGCCGGGTGTGCCGGTCTGCATCTGCGGGCATCAGGCGACGCTGCGGCTGATCAGCCGCAAGGCGATCATGCCCAGCGCCGAGGAGACCGAGCGCAACCCGCGCAGCCGCAGCGCGCGACTGAGGGTGGCCGAGAGGATATAGATGCCCGGCGGGGCGGCCCAGCGTCTGGTCGGGGCAGCAGGGTGTGAGATGGACATCGCGGCGTCGAAAGAGAGGGCTCAAGAGCTGGCAGGTCATGGTGACCTGTTGGCCTTCTTGCCGCTGATAATGGCCATCGTCAGCCTGGCTAGCCTGCTCTTGCTGGTCCAGACCAGCCGGGTCGCCACCGCCGGCTACGATATCCGCCGTTTGGAGCAACTCCGCGAGAGTTGGAGGCAGCGGAACTACGAACTGGATGTGGAGGTGTCCAGGCTGCAATCTCTGGAGCGGGTGGAGACGGAGGCCAGAAGCAGATTTCACATGGTTGAGCCATCCGGTTACGTGTACGTGGCGGTGGATACCCCGCCGCCGGTACGTGCGGAGGTTGCTCCTGAAACCACCGGTTGGGATGAAAGCGAGCCAAGCGTGAAGATATCTAAACACTGGTGGGAAGCCTTTTTCCGGCCTATATTCTCTCGGTAACATAAAGTAGGTAGATACACCGGCGGGGAGACTCCCCCGAGCTTCGGCGGTGACGGATGTCAAGGTTAGCGGGCATAGGCGGTTGGAGGGTTGGCGTGGTGATGATGTTGCTTGCCAGTTCCACGCTGGCGCTGGTCGCACGTCTTGCTAACCTGCAGATAATGCAGCATGACCAGTATGCCGCCCAGGCCCGCAGCGAGCACTGGAGCCGCGACAAGGTGCCGGCGCACCGCGGGGCCATCCGCGATAGGAACGGCTACGCCTTAGCCATCACCGCCACAACCTACGATCTCTACCTCAAGCCCAAGGTCTCGGGGCCGGTCACTGCCGCCAATACCGCCAAGGCCCTCGCCCCGCTCATTGATGTCCCGCCTGAGAAGATCATGGCCACCCTGACAGGGGAGGACAAGGGGAAGGCCCTCGTGGCCGCCAACATCTCTTATGCCACCGGCGAGAAGATAAGGTCGATGGGATTGCCGGGCGTTGAGGCCGTCGAGAAGGTCCGCCGCTTCTACCCTGAGGGCAACCTCGGCTCGACTCTCATGGGCTTCGTGGGCAAGGACGGCAACGGACTGACGGGCGCCGAGGAGAGCCTGGACGGGGACCTGGCGGGCATCGCCGGGCTGCTAGTGTACGAGCGCGATAGTACGGGCGAGCCGATACCCCTCGGCATAAACAGCCTGACGCCGCCTGAGGCCGGGGCCGACGTCTACCTGACCATCGACCGCTACATCCAGCGCCTGGCCGAGAGGGAGCTCGACAAGGCGATGGAGAAGCACAAGGCTAGCGGCGGCACCATCATCGTTATGGATCCCAAGACCGGGGAACTCCTGGCTATGGCCAGCCGGCCCGCTTTTGACCTCACCAAGATCGAGACGGATCTGGCCCAGCTTAATCCGAAAGACTCAAAGCAGGTCGCCCTCTTCCGCAACCGCGCCGTAGCAGACGTCTATGAGCCGGGCTCGACGTTCAAGATCATCACGATGGCCTCCGCCGTTAACGAGGGGCTGGTCAATGCCAATACGACCTACTATGATGGAGGGCCGGTCAACAAGTATGGCTGGAATATCGACACGTGGAATGGCAAGCATTTCGGCCAAGAGACGATGACCCAGCTCCTCCAGCACAGTAACAACGTCGGTGCGGTCTGGGTCAGCGACCGACTGGGGACGGACCGCTTCTACAAATACGTGCGCCTCTTCGGCTTCGGCCAGGCCACAAACGTTGGGCTCGCGGGGGAGGGCCGCGGCCAGGTCCGCTATCCCACCGAGGCGGGATGGTACCCCGTCGACTTGGCGGTCAACAGCTTCGGCCAGGGTATAAGCGTGACCCCCTTGCAGATGATCACTGCCGCGTCAGCCGTTGCCAACGGCGGCAGCCTGATGCAGCCCTACGTCGTCAAGCGTATCGAGGGGCCTAGGGGCACTCGGAGCTTCTCACCGGTGCCGGTGCGGCGCGTCGTCAGCGAGGCGACGTCGCGAACGCTGCGGGAGATGCTGACGAAGGTGGCGGAGGGCGAGAACACGGTGTTGCCGCTGGCAGCGGTGCCGGGATACAAGGTGGCAGGCAAGACGGGGACCGCCTCCATACCAGGCCCTGGAGGGTACACGTCGGCGGCGACCATCGCCTCGTTCATAGGCTTCGGCCCGTCGGATAATCCCAGGTTCATCATCCTGGTCAAGATCGATGAGCCGCAGGACTCGCCCTGGGGTAGCCTGGTCGCTTCGCCCATCTTTAGCTCCATCGCGAAGCAGACATTCGCCTACCTGCAGATACCGCCCACCGACACGGCCCTGGCCTTGGCCAACAGGTGAGGCGCGGAGGGATACATTGGTCTACGGGGACGTAATTAGAGCCCTGGGCAGCCATCTGCTGGAGGTACGGGAGCCGCGCGCGGAGAGCGGCGACTTCGGCGAGGTAGTGATCGACACGCGGCGGATGAAGCCAGGCGATCTGTTTGTAGCCCTGAAGGGCGGGCGTGGCGACGGACACGACTACCTGGGCGCAGCCCTCGCAGCGGGCGCCGGAGCCGCCCTAGCGGAGCGCGTCCCTGATGGCCTCACCTGCGCGGCGCCGGTCTTTGTCGTATCCGACTCCCTGAGGGCGTTGCAGGCTCTTGCTGCCTACTGGCGGGACAGGCATCCGGCACGGGTCATCGGCGTGACGGGCTCTGTGGGCAAGACGAGCGCCAAGGACCTGATCGCGGACCTGCTGGCGACGCGCTACACCGTGCTGCGCAACGAGGGCAACCTCAACAACGAGATCGGGCTGCCGCTGACGCTCCTCAAGCTGAGCGAGAAGCACGACCGGGCTATCGTCGAGATGGGCATGTACGATCTGGGGGAGATAGCGACCCTCTGCGTCATAGCGAGACCCAGCATAGGTGTGGTAACGAACATCGGCCCAAGCCACCTGGAGCGCCTCGGCAGTCTGGAGCGCATCGCCCAGGCCAAGGGGGAGCTGGTGGAAGCCCTTCCTGCTGATGGCTGGGCGGTGCTCAACGGCGACGACGAGCGCGTGCTTGCTCTGGCTGGACGGACGCGGGCGCACGTCATCTTCTATGGCCTTGGAACCGACAACGACGTGCGCGCCGAAGACATCGAGAGCTTGGGTCTCGGTGGAGTGCGCTTCACGCTGCGTTCGGAAGGCCTGGCTGTATCCGTGGAGATGGCCGTGCCGGGGCGGCACAATGTCTATGGAGCCCTGGCCGCGGCAGCCGTCGCCCGGATCGAAGGCCTTTCGCTGGAGGAGATCGGGGCTGGACTGAGGGGCATCAAGGGTCAGGCCCACCTCATGGTGCTGGCCGGCGTCAACGGCAGCACCATTATCGATGACACGTACAACGCGAGCCCGGTCTCGGCGAAGGCGGCTCTGGACCTGCTGGCGGAGCTTCCGGGGCGGAAGATCGCCGTCCTTGGAGATATGCTGGAGCTAGGCTCCTACGCGGAGGAGGGACACAGGGATGTCGGGCGGAGAGCCGCGCAGGTGGCCGATATGCTCGTTGCCGTCGGCGAGTTGGGCCGCATAATCGGTGAGGAGGCGGCGAGCGGGGGACTGGTGAAGGTCATCTTCGCGGGAACCAATGAAGAAGCAAGTGAATGGCTGCTCTCGGCGCTGGAGTTGGGGGATAAGGTGCTGGTGAAGGGGTCGCGGGGGGTGCGCATGGAGCAGATAGTAGATAGGATCAAGCGATAATGCGTCAAGCGCTCGCGGTCGGAGCCTTCTCATTCTTGGTCGCCCTGGGCACCGGATGGCCCGTCATCCTGCTGCTCCGGCGCTACCGCGTCGGCAAGCGTATCAGCAGCGAGGGTCCAGAGCGGCATCTTGCCAAGCTGGGTACGCCTACAATGGGCGGCCTTATCATCTTCCTCACAGTGGTGATCGCCACCATACCGTTTAACCTGGTCCACCGCTACTCGATCTTCCTGCCCCTGGGCACCATGGTGGGCTGCGGCATCCTGGGCGCCTTCGATGACACCATGACCCTAACCGGCTCCAAGAAGGCTGGCATGACGGCGCGGCTCAAGTTCGCCTGGCTCACTGCAATAGCCCTTGGCGCTGCGCTTGTCCTCTACTACGGCTTCGAGGCACGAAGCATCAACGTGCCCTTCCTAGGCAAGTACGACATCGGCCTCTGGTACATACCCATCGCCGTATTCGCTATCGTTGGCTTTGCCAATGCCGTCAACCTCACCGATGGGCTGGATACGCTGGCCGGCGGCACAGCCGCCCTGGGCTTCACCGCCTACGGCGTCATCGCCTTCCTGCAGCAGCAGGCCTTTCTTGTCACGTTCTCGTTCACCGTGGTCGGGGCAACCCTTGGCTTCCTCTGGTACAACTCGCACCCGGCGATGGTCTTCATGGGCGACACCGGCTCGCTGGCCCTGGGTGCGACGCTGGCGGTGGTGGCGCTCATGACCGGCTGGTGGCTGCTGCTGCCCCTCATCGGCGGGGTGTTCGTGATCGAGACAGGCTCGGTGATGGCGCAGGTCGCCTATTTTAAGCTGACGCATGGCAAGCGACTCCTGCGCATGAGCCCCCTGCACCATCACTTCGAGCTTATCGGCTGGAAAGAGACTCAGATCACCATGCGCTTCTGGCTGGCGGGCATGGCGATGGCCATGCTTGGCATCGCGCTGGCGCTTTCATGAGAGGGACTGTCTTGGCAAGCAGGCTGGAGCTAAAGGGGAAGAGGGTGACTGTCATTGGCCTTGGCGTCGAAGGCAGGGCCCTCGTGCGCTACCTCTGTGGTGAGGGCGCGCAGGTCACAGCCAGCGACTCGCGGCCGGCCGAGAGGCTTGCCGCCGGCCTGCGGGACGTCGAAGGGCTGCCGGTGCGCCTGTCGCTGGGCGGTAACCAGATTGCGGATGCCGTGGGCGCCGAGGTCGTCTTCGTGAGCCCGGGCGTGCCGCTGGACATCGCGCCCCTGGCCGCTGCCCGCCAGCGCGGCATCCCCTTCAGTTCGGTGACCAGGCTCTTCTTCGAGCGCTGTCCCGCGCCCATCATCGCTATCACCGGCAGCAATGGCAAGACGACCACGACTAGCCTCGTGGCCGAGATGCTGAAGGCGGCGGGGCGCGATGTATTCCTGGGGGGCAACATCGGGCAGCCCCTGCTGGAGTCGCTGCCGGAGATAGGCCCCGGTAGCTGGGTGGTGCTGGAGCTGAGCAGCTTCCAGCTCCAGATCATGGAGCAGAGCCCGCATATTGCCGCCGTCACCAATGTCACCCCCAACCACCTCGATCAGCACCGCTCCATGGAGGAGTACATCGAGGCCAAGCGCAACATCGTGCGCTACCAGCGGGCGGATGATTTCGCGGCGCTCGGCTACGATAACGCGATTTCGCGCGCAATGGCCCACGGCTGCCCCGCCAGGGTCATCTTCTCCAGCCGGGAGACCGAGCCGCCGGGGGACGCCGCCTTTCTGCGCGGTAGCAGGGTGATTGTGCGACTCGATGAACGCGAGAGCCATATTTGCGATCGGGGCCAGATCCCGCTTCTCGGCGAGCACAACGTGAGCAACGTCATTATGGCGTCGGCTATCGCGATGGCGGCCGGAGTTGGGAGCGATGCCATCGCCAAGGCCATCGATGGCTTCCGCGGCGTAGCGCACCGGCTGGAGCCGGTCCGGGATCTGGACGGGGTCACCTACTATAACGACAGCATCGCCACCAGCCCGGAGCGGGCTGTAGCGGGGCTGCGCTCCTTCACACAACCCATCGTCCTTATAGCAGGAGGCCGCGAAAAGCACCTGCCGCTGGACGAGTTCGTGCGGACGGTCCAGGAGCGTTGCCGGGCCGTGGTGCTGTACGGCGAGGCGGCGCCGGTGCTGAAGGATGCGCTGCGGGCGGCGAAGGGCGTGCCCGTTCGCATGAGTCCGTCATTCGCCGAGGCGCCGGCAATCGCACGGGGCGAGGCGAGACCGGGCGATGTTGTGCTTCTCTCCCCAGCCTGCACCAGCTATGACCTCTTCGCCAACTTCGAGGAGCGGGGAGACGAGTTCAAGCGCCTGGTGCAGGAGCTAAAGCCGCGGAGGGAATTATGACGGAGGCGGCGCTAAGGAGGGAGGTCTTGCGCAAGAGGCCCGATTATCTGATCCCGGCTCTCACTGGCGTGCTGCTGCTCATCGGGTTGCAGGCCGTGTACAGCGCCACCTTTGCCCTGGGCGTACGCCAGTATGGCAGCGTCGGCTACTTCGTGACGAGGCAGAGTATGTGGGCCGGCGTCGGGCTGATCATGTTTATCGTTGGCTCGCGGGTCAACTACCGACGCTGGATCGCCTGGAGCCCCTGGATCATGCTGGGGTGCCTGGGGGCGTTGGCGGCGGTCCTCGTGCCGAGCCTGGGGCTCACCCGATATGGCGCGACACGCTGGCTGCAGATAGGGCCTTTCGGTGTGCAGCCCAGCGAGTTCATTAAGCTCTCACTCATCCTCTACGTCTCGGCGTGGCTGGCGACGCGCGGCGAGAGGCTGCGGAGCTGGTCATCGGGATTCCTGCCATTCGTCATAATAGTGGGGCTCGTCGGCGGCCTCATCATGCTGCAGCCTGATTTGGGGACGACGCTCATCATCCTATTCGTGACCGCCATCCTCTTTTTTGTCGGCGGCGCCGACCTGCGCCAGTTCCTGGTGCTGGCCGTGGCCGGGCTGGCGGCGATGGCGATGCTCATAGCGGGCGCCGGCTACCGTTCCGATCGCTGGGAGGCCTTCGTCAACCCCTGGGATGACCCGGCGGGCAAGGGCTTCCACATCATCCAGCTTCTCATCGCGCTGGGCAGCGGCGGCGTCACCGGCCTGGGTATTGGCGCTAGCCGCCAGAAGTTTTTCTACGTGCCCGGCTCCCATACCGACGGCATTTTCGCCATTATCGGCGAGGAGGTGGGCTTCGTGGGGGCGATCCTTGTCATCGCCGTCTTTGCCGCGCTGGTCTGGCGCGGCTTCAAGGTGGCATCTGCGGCTCCTGACCAATACGGAGGGCTCGTGGCGGTGGGCATCACCTGTTGGCTGGGCTTTCAGGCCCTTATCAACATCGGTGGCATCACGCGCTCGATCCCGCTGACCGGCATACCGCTGCCTTTCATCAGCTACGGAGGCTCCTCTCTTGCGGTATCCATGGCCGCGATTGGTATCTTATTCAACATATCGAAGTACGGCCTGCCGTCGAGGCAGGTAGCGCCGGCGCCGGCCTAGAGAGCTATGAGCGATGCGTTTTGTGATCACGGGGGGCGGCACCGGAGGGCATGTTTACCCGGCCCTAGCGGTAGTCGAGGTGCTGGCCAGGGAAGAGCAGGATAAAGGGATGAGTCGGAGCGAGCTATTGTACGTTGGCATGGCGCAGGGCATCGAGGCTGGCCTGGCCACCAGGACAGGGTTGCCCTTCGCCGCTGTACGGGCCGGCGCAATTAGAGGCGGCTCGCCCATCCGGATCGTCGCCGGCGCTGCGAAGCTGCTCCTAGGTATTGTGCGGGCTTGGCAGGTGCTGCGGCGCTTCCGGCCCAAGGCCGTGCTGTCGACGGGAGGCTACGTCTCGGTGCCGGTCGGCCTGGCGGCCTGGCTGCTGCGCGTACCGCTGGTCGTCTATCTGCCCGACGTGGCGCCGGGCTGGGCTGTGAGGTTACTGGCGCGCTTCGCAAGGCGCGTGGCAGTGACATCTGAGGCATCGCGCGCCTACCTGCCGCCCGCAAAGGTTGTGGTGACTGGTTATCCCGTCCGTGCCGTTTTTGGCTCGGCAAGCAAAGAGGAGGCGCAGCGCAAGATGGGGCTTGACCCTGTGCTGCCGACGCTCCTCCTCTGGGGAGGCAGCCGCGGCGCCCGCAGCCTCAATCGTGCCCTTGGCGTTGTCCTGGCTGAGGTACTCGATCTGTGCCAGGTGTTGCACGTCTGCGGCACGGAGGACGAGGCGGAGTTCCAGGCCAGGCGCGAGGCTCTGCCTGCGGAGCTTCGCGAGCGCTACCACGTCCACGCCTATCTGTATGACGACCTGCCGCTGGCGATGGTCGCCGCCGACCTAGCCGTATCGCGGGCGGGCGCTTCGATCATGGGCGAGTTCCCTGTTGCCGGGCTGCCTAGCATCCTCGTACCGTACCCATACGCAGGCGGTCATCAGTGGCTGAATGCGAAGGCGCTCGTGGACGGTGGCGCCGCCGAGATCATCGAGGATGCGGACTTAGAGGCCAGGCTGCTGCCGGCGGTGCGAGACCTGATCTGCGACCAGGAGCGGCTGGCCGGGATGGCGGCTGCGTGCCGCAGGTTGGCGAGGCCGGATGCGGCGCGAGAGATAGCGAGGCTGCTGCTTCAGGCAGGAGCCAGTCGTTGAAAGCGACACCATAGTTGGCATGGAGAAGGGACCGAGGTAACTGAGATGGACGCGGCACTGTGGGGCCTGATAGCGATGCTCCTGCTGGGAGCGCTGGGCTTCCTGCGCGGGGGGCGCGCCGAGGGTATATCGCTGGCGGGCGTCATCGGCACGGCGACGGTGCTCACCCAAAGCGGGCTACGCGACCGGGTGGTCAGTCTGGTGAACAAGGGGCCCAAGCTGGTGGATGTCCTCTTGCGGCCTGACGAGTCATCGGCAGCCGGGGCGGCATCGCAGGCCAGGCAGCTCCTGGCCACTGCCGATCAGAAGCTCCTCTTCTACGTTGGCTTCTTCGTGCTGGGTGTCATCGTCTTCTACCTGGCGGGCTCGGCCATGGGCGGGTCGGCGATAGGCATGGTGCAGCGACTGGCGGGAGGGATCATGGGCGCTATCAGCGGCTACGTCATCGGCCTCTCGCTCACCAACTTCAGCCAGGACTACCTGAGCCGGCATCCGGCCAGCGGTCAGATGAAACTTCAGCTTCCGTCGGTGTTCTCTCCGGAGCTGCCGCACACGAACTCGCTTTCGCAGTACGCGCCTCTGATATTCGTCATGGGACTCTTCGTGATAGCCCTGCTGGCTGCCTTCTCCTTCTTCCGAGGGCGAGGTGCCAAGGTGAAGCAGTGATATGAGCGCTAATGGGACAGGTAAGAGAGTCCACTTCGTGGGCATAGGTGGCATCGGCATGAGTGCGATCGCGCGCGTCATGATGGCCGATGGCTGGACGGTGAGCGGCTCCGACCTGCGGCCCTCGCTTCTGACCGCCGAGCTGGGCAGCCAGGGCGCGAGGATCTTCGCGGGGCACGCCGCTGGCAACGTGGGCGACGTCGATCTCGTTGTCATCACGGCGGCGGTGAAGCCGGACAATCCGGAGCTCGTAGAGGCGCGGCGACGTGGGCTGCCGGTGATCAAGCGGGCGGCCATGCTGGGGCGTCTGATGGCGGACAGGATCGGCATCGCCGTGGCGGGAACGCACGGCAAGACGACGACCAGCTCGCTGATCGCGATGGTGCTGGAGAGCGACGGCCTCGACCCGACCATTCTCGTCGGCGGCGAGATCGTCGACCTGGGCACCAACGCCAAGCGCGGCAGCGGTCCCTACATGGTGGCCGAGGCCGACGAGTACGATAGCTCCTTCCTGGAGCTGACGCCGCACATTGCCGTTGTCACCAACATCGAGGCGGAGCACCTGGACTACTACGGCAGCCTCAACGGCGTCGTCGAAGCCTTCCGCCGCTTCCTAGCGCGCGTACCCGACGACGGGCTCATCATCGGCTGCGGCGATGACCCGCGCGTGCGGGCGCTCGCTGCTGATAAAGATGGCAATGACATCCAGGCGGAGCATTTCATAACCTATGGCCTGGGCGATGACTGCCTCTGGCAGGCGACTGACATTCGCTCCAACTCCCTGGGCGGCAGCAACTTCGTTGCCGTGCACGGGGGACGGCGTGCCGCTGAGTTCTCGTTGGCCATACCCGGCACCCACAACGTGCTGAACGCCCTCGCCGCGGCGGCAGTAGCATCGGCGCTCGGTGTGGACCCGGATGTAACGAAGCAAACGCTGGCTACCTTCCGTGGGGCCCGACGCCGCTTCGAGATCAAAGGCGAGGCGGCGGGCGTGACGGTGGTGGACGACTATGCGCATCACCCTACGGAGATACGGGCCACCCTCGCGGCGGCGCGAGGCCGCTTCGGGGAGCGGCGCCTCGTCTGCGTATTCCAGCCGCACACCTTCAGCCGAACCAAGCTGCTGCTGGCCGACTTCGCAACCTGCTTCCAGCAGGCCGACGACGTGATCATCGTTGACATCTACGCCGCCCGGGAGATAAATGAGTGGGGCATAAGCTCCGCCGACCTGGCTTCTGCCATAGAGAAGCCCCACGCCCGCTACATCGGCGAGTTAGAGGAGGCCGCCCGGGTCCTACAGCGAGAGCTGCGAGCGGGCGACGTGCTCCTGACGCTGGGGGCGGGTGATATTGATAGTGTGGCCACAAAGGTTCTAGAAGGGTTGACTCGGAGATGAAGGAGCTCCTTAAGATACTGGAGGAGAGGGTCGAGGTGCTCGCCAACGAGCCCATGTCCCGCCACACCTCCATCCAGGTCGGCGGCCCTGCCGACTACTACGTGACGGTGAAGACTGCCGCTCAGCTCGCCTGGATCTGCCAGGCCGCCTGGCGATGCGACGCTCCCTTCTTTGTCTTCGGCAACGGGACAAATCTGCTTGTGCGCGATGGTGGCATCCGCGGGCTGGTGGTGGAGAACCGCGCCAGCCGCGTCCGTGGCCTCAAGGACACCGCAGCCTGGGCCTTCGAAACCATCTCCATTTTCGTCGAGTCCGGCACGTCCTTGCGCGGGCTGGCCATGCGCACGGCGAAGGCCGGCTGGCAGGGTCTCGAGTGGGCGGCGGGCATTCCGGGCACCGTGGGTGGCGCCGTCCTCTCCAACGCGGGCGCCCATGGCGGCTGCATCGCCAACGCCTTCCGCTCGGGGCGGGTGCTCTGCGCCAATGCCGCCAAGGTGCAGGAGTGGCAGCCGGAGGCCTTCGGCTTTACCTATAGACGAAGCGTCCTGCAGGCCGAGACTGGGCATCGGGCGCCGAGCACGGTAGTGCTGGGGGTGACGCTCTCGCTGCAGCGCTGCGAGGCTGCGACTTTGCTGGCGCGCATCGAGAAGTACCTCGGCTGGCGGCGGCGGAACCAGCCTCAGCTTCCCAGCGCAGGCTCAGTTTTCAAGAACCCGGGGCGGCTCGGCGCCGGTGCACTCATCCAGCAGGTGGGGCTCAAAGGCGAACGCCGGGGAGATGCCCAGTTTTCGCCGGAGCACGCCAACTTCATCGTGAACCTGGGCGGAGCCAGGGCGACGGACATCGAGATGTTGATGGCGCTGGCGCGCCAGATGGTTAAGGACAGCTTCGGCATCGGGCTGGAGCTAGAGGTCCAGATCGTGGGGGAGGCGGCATGATGGTGGGTGGAACGAGCAAGCTGCGGGTGGGAGTCATCTTCGGCGGGCGCTCCGCCGAGCGCGAGGTATCGGTGACGTCGGCGCGGGCCGTCATGGCGGCGATGGACTGGAAACGGTATGAGATCGTTCCGATCCTGATAACCCAAGACGGGCGCTGGCTGTCGCCGGAGCGCACCGAACGATTCTTGAGCCAAGGCGAGGCGGGAGACCCGCCCAATGGGGTCATCGAGTTGCCGGCGATGGGCCGCCTCGTAGATGTGGCCTTCCCGTTGGTGCATGGCACGTATGGCGAGGACGGCACGCTGCAGGGAGCCCTGGAGATGATGGACATACCCTACGTGGGCTGCGGCGTCCTGGCCAGCGCGCTGGGCATGGACAAAGTGGTTCAGAAGACGCTCTTCCGGATGAGGGGGCTGCCTATTGCCGATTTCGTGGCCTTCAAGTCACATGATCTCTCTGCTGACAGGAGGGGCGCCCTGGCCAGAGTGGAGGCCCAGATTGGCTTTCCCTGCTTCGTCAAGCCGGCCAACCTTGGGAGCAGCGTCGGCATCAGCAAGGCGCGCAATGAAGAGGCATTAGAAGGAGCGATATCTGTGGCGCTGCGCTATGACGAGAAGGTGATCGTCGAGGAGGCGATCATCGGACGAGAGTTGGAGTGCAGCGTCCTGGGCAACGAGGAGCCGGAGGTTTCTTGCCTGGGTGAGATCGTTCCTGTTGGAGAATTCTACGATTACGACGCTAAGTATGTCGATGATAGCGCCCATCTAATCTTTCCTGCCAAAGTGGAGCCAGACTTGGAGGCCGAGGCAAGGCGCCTGGCCATTGAGGCCTTTAAAGCCATCGACGGCTCCGGCATGGCCCGTGTCGACTTCTTCCTGCGCGGGAGCGACGGCAAGCTCATCATAAACGAGGTGAACACCATCCCCGGCTTCACGCGCATCAGCATGTACCCGAAACTCTGGGAGGCGAGCGGCGTTTCTTACGCGGAACTGCTCGACCGCCTCATTCAGCTCGCGCTCGCGCGCCATCGGCGGGACAAGAAGCTCAAAACGACGTACGATTAGAGTTGCGAGTTGAGAGTGTAAGAGTTGAGAAGTTGAAGAATTCAACTTCACAACGGCTTTGTTGCAAAAACATTTCTGCGGTAATAAAAATGCGAAATCCTTTTTAGCGCCGAAGGCGCGCCCGTCAGTAGCCTGGGGCGGAAGCCCCAGGAATCGGATCTCAACAAGACGTCAAGCCCCGAAGGGGCGGCAGGAAAAGTGTCGCGCCTTCGGCGCTAAGACCGTCTTTATTCTGCGAATCCCACGGCTTACGCCGTGGGCTACGGACGGGCGCCCCTTCGGGGCTTTATCGGAAAGTGCCATTTATTTTTATGCAACAAAGC